>NZ_JBMGQR010000047.1:0-34467 GCF_049059935.1 Solicola agrisoli
GGCCGAGTCGTTCCCGTCCGACGGCGACGTCGCCGAGGGCAAGCGCCTCGACGTCACCGGCACCACCGACGGCGACTGGTCCGAGGTGCTGCGCGACGGCAAGGCGCGCTGGGTGCTCACCTCCGCGCTGTCCGCCGACGAGCCCGGCCTCTCGTCGGCCCCCTGCCCCGGCGGCTCCGGCGTCGAGAGCGGCCTGCGACCCAACACCGTCGCCGTGCACCGCGCGGTGTGCAAGCAGTTTCCCGACGTCCAGGCCTACGGCGGCATGCGCTCGGACGGCATGCACGGCCAGGGCCAGGCGCTCGACATCATGACCGCCGGCGCCGACGGCGACGCGATCGCCGCCTGGGTGCGCGAGAACGCCTCCGAGCTCGGCGTCACCGAGGTGATCTGGAAGCAGCGGATCTGGACGACGCAGCGCGCGTCCGAGGGCTGGCGCAGCATGGAGGACCGGGGGTCCGCCACGGCCAACCACTTCGACCACGTGCACGTCACCACCGGCTGACGCACGCGACTAGGTGTTGGCGCCCCGGGCGTCGACGGGCCAGCGGTCGACGACCTCGCCGCCGCTGACGACGGTCATCGCGGCCGACAGGTTCACCGCCGTGCACACGTGGTTGGGCACCAGCTGCAGCCGCGAACCCAGGGCCGGCAGGGACCCGTCGTCGGGCCAGGCGACGACGGCGTGGTGCTCGCGCAGCCCGGTGATCCGGGCGGCGGGCTCGGACAGCACCCGTCCGTGGCCCGAGACCCAGGCGGGACGGTCCGGGCCCATCACCTTCGCGCCCGCGTCGAGCACCACCACGCCGTCGCGTCGGTGCACCACCGTGCCGACGGCCGTCAGGGCGACGTCGTCGAGGGCGCAGTGCCCGAGCTCGACCTGCTGGGCGTCGCCGTGGACGTACACGCCGGGCCGCAGCTCGGTGAGCACGCCGGTGTCCGACGACTCGAACGACGGCGTGCACCCGCCGCTGACCACCGACACGTCGTGGCCGGCCGCCTGCACCGCGTCGCGGGCGACGCCGAGCGCCTGCGCCTCCTCGCGCGCCGCACCGGCGGCGTTGCCGGGGCCGTAGGCGTGGCCGGGGAAGGTGAAGACGCCCCGGACGCCGAGCGGAGCGGCCGCGTCGGCCACCGCAGCGGCCTGCTCGGGCGGGCAGCCGCTGTGGTGCAGGCCCGAGTCGACCTCGACGACCACCTCGACGCCCGACCCGGCGAGGTGCCGCGCCGCCGACGTCGCCCCCTCGACGCTGTCGACGCCGATCGCCAGGCGCACCCGTCCGGCCAGCTCGCGCAGCCGGCGTGCCCGGTCGTCGTCGAGCCCGAGCGGGTACGCGACGAAGAGGTCGTCGACGCCGCCGGCGGCGAACGCCTCCGCCTCGGCCACGGTCGCGACCGTCAGCCCCGCGGCTCCGGCGGCGAGCTGGCGGCGCGCGATCTCGTTGCTCTTGTGCGTCTTGGCGTGCGGACGCAGCGCGACGGCGCGCTCGGACGCCCACGCCGCGCCGCGCGCGATGTTGGCGTCCAGGCGGTCGACGTCGACCCGCAGGTACGGCGTCGGCTGCTCCGCGTCCACGTCAGGCCGGGGCCTCGGTGAGGTCGGCCGACCAGCCCGTGTGGAAGGAGCCGTCGACGTCGGTGCGGCGGTAGGTGTGCGCGCCGAAGTAGTCGCGCAGACCCTGGATCAGGGCCGCGGGCAGGCGCTCGGCCCGCACCCCGTCGTAGTAGGCCAGCGACGACGAGAACGCCGGCGTCGGGATGCCGACGGTGGCCGCGTGCGCGACGATCCGGCGCCACGCCGGCAGACCGTCCTCGACGGCGCCGCGGAAGTAGTCGTCGGCGAGCAGCAGGGGCAGCTCGACGTCGCGCTCGTAGGCCTCGCCGATGCGGTCGAGGAAGCGGGCCCGGATGATGCAGCCGCCGCGCCAGATGCGCGAGACGACGCCGCGGTCGACGTCCCAGTCGAACTCGGCGCTGCCGGCCGCGATGTGGTCGAAGCCCTGCGAGTAGGCGATCACCTTGGACGCGTACAGCGCGCGGCGGACGTCCTCGACGAACGCGTCGCGGTCGGTGATCTCGCCGTCGCCGGTGCCGGCGGGCAGGCCCTTGGCCGCCTCGCGCTGCGGCACGCCGCCGGACAGGGCGCGGGCGAACGTCGCCTCGGCGATGCCGGTGATGGGGACGCCGAGGTCGAGCGCGTTCTGCACCGTCCAGCGGCCGGTGCCCTTCTGCTCGGCCTGGTCGAGGACGACGTCGACGAACGGCTTGCCCGACTGGGCGTCGACGTGGGCGAGCACCTCGGCGGTGATCTCGATCAGGTACGAGTCGAGGTCGCCCTCGTTCCAGGAGCCGAAGATCTCGGCGATCTCGCCGGGCTCGGCGCCGAGGCCGTGCCGCAGCAGGTCGAACGCCTCGGCGATCAGCTGCATGTCGGCGTACTCGATGCCGTTGTGCACCATCTTGACGAAGTGGCCGGCGCCGTCGGGGCCGAGGTGCGCGCAGCAGGCCTCGCCGTCGACCTGTGCGGCGATCGACTCGAAGATCGGGCCGAGCTTCTCGTACGCCTCGGCCGACCCGCCGACCATGATGCTGGGGCCGTTGAGCGCCCCCTCCTCGCCGCCGGAGACGCCGGCGCCCACGAAGTTCAGGCCCTTGTCGCTGAGCTCCTGCTCGCGGCGGCGGGTGTCGGGGAAGTGCGCGTTGCCGCAGTCGACGACGATGTCGCCCTCCTCGAGCAGCGGGGTCAGCTGCTCGATCACCTTGTCGGTGGGCTCGCCGGCCTGGACCATCACGATCACGGCGCGCGGCGTCTTGAGCGAGGCGACGAACTCCTCGAGCGTCTCGGACGGGACGAAGTCGCCCTCGTCGCCGTGCTCCTCCACCAGCGAGTCGGTGCGGGACTGGGTGCGGTTGTGCAGGGCCACCACGTTGCCGTTGCGAGCGAGGTTGCGTGCGAGGTTGCGGCCCATGACCGCGAGGCCGGTGACGCCGATGTCGGCGCGAGCGTCGGAGGAGGAAGTCATGGATCCATCCTGCCCAGCCGTGGACACGGCGCAAGGCGGGGCCGATGCTGGGACGGTGACGACCCCCACACGCACGATCCTCGTCGTCGGCGCAGGCCCGGTCGCCGACGCCACCACGCAGCTCGGGGCGGTGATGGGGTGGAAGGTCGAGCACACCGACGCGTCCGCCGCGCAGCAGGTCTCGACCCTCGGCCCGGACGACGCCGTCGTCGTGCTGAGCCACGACCCCGAGGTGGACGGGCCGACGCTCGCCGCCGCAGTCGCGTCCGACGTCGGCTACGTGGGCGCGATGGGCTCGCGCCGCACGCAGGAGCGTCGACGCGAGTGGCTCGCCGGCGCGGGGGTGGACGTCGACGCGCGCGACCGCATCCACGGACCGGCCGGCCTCGACATCGGCGCCGACACCCCCGCCGAGATCGCGCTCGCCGTCGTGGCGCAGGTGGTGGCGCTCGCTCGCGGCGCGTCCGGCGTGCAGGGCGTCGACGAGCGAGGCGGCCCCATCCACCCCGACAAGCCCGAGGGCGGCGACTGCCCCTGCGGGTGACGCAGCGAGCCGCCCCCAGTGTCTCGGGTCACCGGGGGCGGCTCTGCGTCGAGGATACAAGGCCGAGGGGTCACCACGGCCGGGTGCCGCGGCAGCCGACCGATGAGTTGTCGGTGGCTCAGCGGCCTCTGGGCCCCTGAGGCACCGACTGCTCCTGGGACGCGACGCTCAGCCGCGCCGGGTGGTGATGTCGGAGAGGCCGTCGGCGTCGTCCTGGTAGGGCTCGTCGCCACGCTTGCCCGACAGGATGCCGCCCTCGGAGCCGTCGAAGCTGAAGGCACTGGTCACCAGGGTGCCCGCGTCGGCCCCGAAGCAGGACTGCGGCACGACCACGCGGACGTACCCGCGACGACCGGCCTTGCCCCGCGCGGCGGCACCCGGGCAGCCCACCTTCTGCAGACCGCTGTCGCCGTCGAGGTCGAGCCGCTCCAGCGTCGGGGAGTAGCGGCCGCGCGACGTCGGCAGCACCTGCAGGACGTAGACGGCCTCGGGCTCGCCGGCCGGCGAGATGAAGGCCGCCAGGGCGGTGTGGCCCCGCCGCACCTTCACGAACCGCAGCGTCAGGGCGTACGCGGCGCGGTTGTTCTGCACCTTCGCCGAGCGGACGTCGATGTCCGCGGCGACCTCGCCCACCTTGTCCTTGCGGACCTTGGTCTGGGCCGACGCGGGGGCGCCGGCCAGGCCGACCGTCACCGCGACGGTCAGCACCACGAGGAGGAGCCTGCGCACGCCGATCACCCGCGCCGCGTGGTGATGAACGAGTCGACCACGTCGTTGGTGTCGGACGTGGGCTCGTCACCGCGACGGGCTGCTCGCATGGCCGTGCGGAAACCTGCGTCGCGCTTGTCGAAGGTCCCGACGAGCGCGGCCAGCGTGCCAGCCGCCGACCCCAGACAGCTCTGCGGGACGGTCGTGCGGACGTATCCGCGCGCACCTCTCTCGACCCGTGAGGTCAGACCGGGGCACGAGACCCGGTCCTCGTCGTCGAGCTCGCTGCCGAGGTCGAAGAGCTGGGTGGAGTAGCGACCGCCGGAGATGGGGATGGTGGCGACGCCGTAGATGGTCGCGTCGTCCGGGTTGCCCGCACCCGCCGGGAGCAGGAGGACGACCGTCCCGGTCACACCACGCTGCACCCTCTGCACGCGGACGGTCACCGCGTAGTTGCGCGAGTTGTTCTGGACCTTCGCCGAGCGGATGTCGACGTTCGCCACGGCGTCGCCGATCTTGTCCTTGCGGACCTTGGTCTGGGCCGACGCCGGGGCGCCGGCGAGGCCGACCGTCACCGCGACGGTCAGCACGACGAGGAGGAGTCTGCGCACGCCCATCACCCGCGCCGCGTGGAGATGGGCGAGTCGATGAAGTCGATGGGGATCTCGTCGTCGGACAGGTCGCCGCGGAGCGACTGGCGCACGGCCAGGCCGGAGGCGATCGCCTTCTTGTCGAAGGACGTGACGGCCATGACCTGTCTGCCGGCGTCGGCACCCAGGCACGACTGCGGCACCACGACCCGGGCGAAGCCGCGCGTGCCGCGCTTCCACCGCGCTGAGAGCCCCGGGCAGCGCACCCGCTGCTCGTCGAGGTCGTCCAGGCTCTGCGAGCCGTCGAAGGAGATGCGCACGAGCCGGGCCGAGTATCGGCCGCCGGAGACCGGCTCGCTCGAGAGGCTGTAGAAGGTCAGGGTCGAGTCGGAATCGGTCAGCTCGTCGAGGGAACCTGGCAGGAAGGACACCGCGAGCGACGTGCGTCGCTTCTGCACCTTCTGGAAGCGGACGGTGACGGCGAGCTTGCTGGCATTGTTCTGCACCTTCGCCGAGCGGATGTCGACGTTGGCCGGGGCGTCGCCGATCTTGTCCTTGCGGACCTTGGTCTGGGCCGACGCGGGGGCGCCGGCCAGGCCGACCGTCACCGCGACGGTCAGCACGACGAGGAGGATCCTGCGCACGCCGATCACCCGCGCTTCACGGTGACGAGGTGCTTGAGGGTGTCGACGCGCTTCGCGGCGCGGCCGCCGGAGTCGGTGACGTCGCGGTTGTCGTAGACGACGGGCCAGACCTCGAGGGTGCCGGCGTCGTCGCCGAGGCACGACTGCGGCACGACGACGCGGGCGAGGCCGCGTGCGCCCTTCTTCCACGTGGAGCGGACGCCGGAGCACGGCACGACCGTGGAGTCCTTGCCGTCGAGCTTGAACAGCACCGTGCGGTAGCGCCCCTTCGAGATCGGGTAGCTGTCGACGACGTAGCCCTGGTCGTACTTCGTGCCGCGCGGGGTCAGGTAGGAGTAGACGGCCGTCCGCCGCTTGGTGACCTTGGTGAAGCGCGTCTTGACCACGATCGCGTTGTCGCGGTTGCTCACCACGGCGGACCGCAGGTCGAAGCTCGCGGCGGCGTCACCGACCTTGTCCTTGCGGGTCTTGGTCTGGGCCGAGGCCGGGCTCGCGACCAGCCCGACGGCCACCGCCGCCACGACCAGCACCATCAACGCACGCTTCATCTGTCCCCCGAGGTCGGTGAGGCCGCCGCGGTGGCGACCGGACCGTCAAGGTAGGGGACGGATCGTCCCGGCGTCCGGAGAAACCGGACATCGGTACGACGACGTCACGTCCAGCGCGCCACCGAGACCGACTCGCCCAGCTCGGCCTCGGCGCGGGCCACCGCGAAGGCGCCGGGGTTGACCAGGACGGTGCGGTCGCTGGCCCGCATCAGCGGCAGGTCGGCCAGGGAGTCGGTGTGCACCACGACGTACGGCGGCCGGATGCCCGCCGCGAGCAGGCCGGCGAGCTTGCCCTCGTGGTAGTTGTGCGGCCCGAGCCCCAGGAACGGACCCGTCGACGACAGGCCGGACGCCACCAGCTCGGCCTCGGCCAGCCCCACGCCGTCGAGCAGCGCGCGGGCCAGCGGCTCGGCGGACGCCGTGGTGACGACGACGCGCTCGCCGTCGGACAGCCGGCGGCGGGCCTCGGCGACGGCCTGCACGGTGATCCACTCGCGGTGCGAGGCGAACTCGCGCCCGACCTCGCGCAGCCGCTCCTCGACCGCCTCGCGGTCGGCGCCGAACATCGCCACCTGCACCAGCGCCTTGGCCGGGATGCGACGCAGGCCGGGCGCGCGCCTGGTCAGCCCGATGCCGATCAGGCCCGGGATCGACGCCGGCACCCGCCACCAGTCGCGGAAGAGCACCTGGCTGACGTAGCGCGTCATCGTGTCGCGGTGCGTCAGCACCCCGTCGAGGTCGAACAGGGCGGTCGGGCGGGGTGCGTTCGTCCCAGCAGGCATGGGCGCCATCCTGCCCCACGGCCCCGGACGCGTCAGGAACCGACCTTGGCGATCGCCTCGTCGATGAGCGGGACGTACTGGTCGATCATCCACGGCACCGTCAGCGGGTTGATGATCGACGACGCGGTGACGAACGACTGGTCGGTGCTGACCACCGTCGACCCGCGCTCGATCGCCGGGATGGACGCGTAGACGGGCTGCGCCTCGACCTCGGTCTTGTTCTTGGGGTCGGAGTAGAAGGTGAAGATCAGATCGGTGTCCTCGAAGTCCGCCGCGTTCTCCAGGCTCAGCACGGCCGAGTCGGTGCCCTCGGTCTCCTCGAACGTGTCGACCACCGGGTCGAGCCGCAGCCCCATCGTGCGCAGCATCGACACGCGCTGCTCGTCCTCGAGGAACGCACCGAGCGTGCCCGGCCCGGTGTTGTAGAGGTAGGCGAACGTGTGCTCGGCGTACTCGGGGTGCTCGTCGGCGACGGCCTCGAGCCGGTCGGTGATGTCGGTCTTGAGGTCGTCCGCCCGGTCGGCCTTGCCCAGCGCCGTGGCGACGGTGTCGATCTGCTCGTCCCAGTCGGTGCTCCAGGCGAGATCCGGGTAGGCGACGGTCGGCGCGATCTTGCTGAGCAGGTCGTACTGGTCCTGGGTGATGCCCGACCAGACCGCCAGGATCACGTCCGGCCGCTGCGCCGCGATCTCCTCGACGTCGAGCTGCTCGGACGGCTTGAGCAGCGTGGGCAGGTCGTCCCCGCGCTCGGTGACGGCCTCGTGCACCCACGGCAGGTAGCCGGTGTCGTCGGCGCCCCAGTCGTAGCGCTCCATCGCGACCGGCGTGGTGCCGAGCGCGATCGCGGTCTCGGCCGACCCCTGGCCCAGCGTGACGACGCGCTGGGGCTCGTCGGTGATCTCCGCGGTGCCGAGCGAGCTCTTCACGCTCACCGGGAACGCACCGGAGGCCGACCCGGCGGCGTCGGTGCCGTCCTCGCTCCCGGACCCGCACGCGGCGAGCGACAGGACGAGGGCCGTCGCGGCGACGGCGGGCAGGGCGCGGGGGCGACGCAGGAGCGAGCGCAGGGACATCGGGGACCTTTCGGACTGTGGTCAGGGCAGCCTTACCTAAGCATCCCGAGCGGTGAGGTCGCCACCCCGGGACCTGTGGCGTGGCCCACAGCCACCGTCCACCAGCCGCGCCACCGCCCCGCCCGTACCGTGGAGCGGGTGACTCGACGACGACGCTGGCTGGTGGTGGCCGTCCTCGCGGCGGCCGTCGTCGCGGCCCCGTACGTCGGCAGCGCCGTGCCCGTCGGCGACCCCGACCTGACGCCGGCGCAGGTGGCGGCCGCGGTGCAGGGCTCCGCCGACGTCGAGCACTCCGGCTACGTGGAGTCCGACGGCGCGATCCAGGTGCCCGAGGCCGACAGCTTCGAGGGCATCGCCACCCTGCTCGGCGAGCGCAACCGTGTGCGCGTGTTCTGGCGCGGCGGCGACGACTGGCGCGTCGACCGCGTCCGCAGCACCGGCGAGACCGACCTGTTCCACCGGCCCGAGGGCACGCTGCGCTGGGTCTACGAGTCGGGCAACGCGACGGTGACGCGCGCCGCGCCCGTCCGCCTGCCCGACACGTCCGACGTCCTGCCCGGCCAGCTCGCCCGGCGCGTGCTGGCCGGTGCACGCGCTTCCGAGCTGTCGGCCCTGCCGGCCAGGCGGGTGGCCGGGCGTGACGCAGCCGGCGTGCGGCTGCGCCCCGCCGACGCCCAGGCCAGCATCGACCGCGTCGACGTGTGGGCCGACGCGAAGACCGGCCTGCCGCTCGAGGTGGAGGTCTACGCCGACGGCGAGGCGCGTCCGTCGCTGTCCACCCGGTACGCCGAGGTCGACCTGACGGCGCCCGCCGCGTCCACCACCGCCTTCGACCCGCCCCCGGGCACCGACGTGCGCTTCGACGAGACGATCGACGTCGCCGACGCGTCCAACGCCTTCGCGCCCTACCGCGCCCCAGACGAGCTCGCCGGGCTGACGGCCCGCGCCGGGCGTCCCGACCTGCCGACCCGCGCCGTGGGCGTCTACGGCCGCGGGCCCACGGTGCTCCTGTTCATCCCGCTGCGCGGGCGGGCGGCCGAGCCCCTGCGCGAGCAGCTGCGGCGCACGCCGGGCGTCCGCGAGACCACCAGCGGCACCGGGGTCGACCTCGGCCCGCTGTCCATCCTGGTGACCCCCGAGCGTCGGCGCGGCAGCGGCTTCCTGCTCGTCGGCACCGTCACCCCCCAGACCCTGGACCGCGCCGCGTCCGAGGTCGCCGACCTGCGAACGAGGTTCTCGTGATCCGCACCCAGGGCCTCACCAAGCGCTACGGCGCGGTGCGCGCCGTCGACTCGGTCGACCTCGACGTCCGCGACGGCGACGTGTTCGGCTTCCTCGGCGCCAACGGGTCGGGCAAGACGACCACGGTGCGCATGCTCCTCGGCCTCGTCCTCGCCACGTCCGGCGAGATCGAGCTGCTCGGCGAGCCCATGCCCAGGGCGGCGATGACGGTGCTGCCGCAGGTGGGCGCGCTGGTCGAGGGCCCCGCGGCGTACCCGCACCTGTCGGGCCGGGCCAACCTGTCGCTGCTCGACGGCGCCGGCAGGGGCACCCGGGCCCGCGGTCGACGCGCGCGCGTGGCCGACGTGATCGAGCAGGTGGGCCTGGACCCCGGCGACCGGCGCGGCGTCCGCACCTACTCCCTGGGCATGCGCCAGCGCCTCGGCCTCGCGTCCGCGCTGCTGCGCAGGCCGCGCCTGCTGGTCCTGGACGAGCCCACCAACGGCCTGGACCCGCAGGGCATCCACGAGATCCGCGAGCTGCTGCTCGAGCTCAACCGCGCCGGCACCACCATCTTTCTGTCCAGCCACCTGCTGTCGGAGGTGGAGCAGCTGTGCACGCGCGTCGGCGTGCTCGACCGCGGACGCCTCGTCGTCCAGGACGACATGGCGGCGCTCAGCGGGCCCACGGGGCGCACGGTGGTCCGCACCCCCGACGCCGCACAGGCCGTCCGGCTGCTCACGGCGCAGCTGGTCTCGGCCGACGGCGACCGTCTCGTCGTCGACGACCCCGACTCCGCCGCGGTCAACCACCGCCTCGTCTCCTCGGGCGTGCGCGTCCGCGAGGTCGGCCCCGAGCTGCGCGACCTCGAGCAGGTGGTGCTCGCCGCCAGCAGCGACGAGCGGCGCGAGCAGGACACCGTCGTCGACGCTGGGGTGGTGGCCTCGTGATCCGCGTCGAGCTGGTCAAGATGCTGCGCCGCCCGCGCACCTGGGTGACGATCGCGATGCTCAACGCGCTGCCCACGCTCGTCGCGGTGCTGCTCGCGCTCACCGACGTCGGCCCGCGTCCGGGCACCGGACCGGCGTTCCTGTCCGCGGTGCTCACCGACGGGACGCTCTTCCCGCTCGCCGCACTGGCCATCGTGCTGCCGCTGTTCCTGCCGGTCGCGGTCGCCGTCATCGGCGGCGAGGCGATCGCCGGCGAGGCGCAGACCGGGACGCTGCGCTACCTGCTCGTGCGCCCCGTCGGCCGCACCCGGCTGCTGGTCGCCAAGATGGTGAGCGTGGTGGCGTTCGTGCTGCTGGCCGTGGTGGTCGTGGCCGTCGTCGGGTACGTGGTGGGCCAGCTGCTGCTGGGCGACGGCGACCCCAGCGGCGCCGTCGCGAGCGTGTCGGGCACCTCGCTCGACAGCACCCAGATCGCGCAGCGCACCCTGCTCGCCCTCGGGTACGTGACGCTGTCGATGCTCGGCGTCGCGGCGCTCGCGCTGCTGCTGTCGACGTTCACCGACTCGGCCATCGGCGCGGCGCTCGGCACCGTCGCGTTCCTGGTGGCGTCCACGGTCCTGCTCGGTCTCGACGCCGCCGACGCCCTGCAGCCCTGGCTGCCCACGCGGTACTGGCTCGCGTTCGTCGACCTGTTCCGCGACCCCATCCTGTGGCGCGACGTGGTGCGCGGCGTGCTGCTGCAGGGCGCCTACCTGCTCGTCTTCCTCGGCGCGGCGTGGGCGAACTTCACCACCAAGGACGTCACCAGCTGACCGACGGCGCCCGACGGCTCAGCGGCAGGGGACGTCGCGCGGGGCCTGCGGCGCGGACGTGCCGAGCACCGAGGTGAGCATCGCCAGGGTGACAGGGTCACCGGGGAGGTCGCCGTGGGAGGCGCGCTCGTCGGGGCAGAGGTCCTGCACGAGGACGTTGACGTCGGCGCCGTCGAGCTCGGCGGAGTCGGTGGGCGTGACCACCTGGTCCGACGACGAGCGGACGGTGGCCCACAGCGGGCCGTCCGGCGTCTCGTCGCCGCCGTTCAGGCGTCGGAGCAGGTCGCTGTCGGGCGTCAGCTGCTCGCACGCCACCGGGCAGCCCACCGCCTGCGTCGCGAGAGCGGCGACGCTGGTGCCGTGGTGGGGCGAGCCGACCGTCAGCACCCGCCGCGCCTTGGCCGCGCCGCCGTGGTCGCGCACCCACAGCCGGGCCACGACGCCGCCGGCGGAGTACCCGACGACGTCGACCGACGCGGCGTCCTCGCGCTCGATCACGCCGTCGACGAACGCGGTGAGGCGCTCGGCCTGGGCGTCGAGGTCGCCGGTGTTGTCGTCGGCGGGAGGCAGCACGGCGACCTCGCGCCCCTGGTAGCCCAGCGCGAGCACCAGCGGCCGGAGCGCGGTGGTGCCGCCGCCGTAGCCGGGCACCACCACCACGGGGCCGGGCTCGGACTGCGGCACCGCGTCCGGGGCGGTCAGCGTCCGCGACACGACGACCGCCGCGACGGCGAGGACGACGAGCCCGAGGAGGGCGGCCACCGCGACCGCGAGCCGGCGTCGGGCGGGGGGCAGCGAGTCGAGCACGGGCCCATCGTCCCCCGTCACACCAGGAGCGGCGCGTCGGTCAGGCGGCGGGGGCGTCTCCGCCGACGTCGACCACCCGGTCGTGACGGTCGGCGCGTGCCGCCGTCGAGGCCGCCGGCACGATGACGTCGAGCGCGTTGCGGTCGACGGTGAACGTCTGCGGCGTGGACGTGACGACCTCGCCGTCGACGTTGATCGGCAGGTCGGGGTCGGTCCGCACCTCCACCGCGCGGGTGGTCAGGTGCAGGACGTTCTCGTGCTCGACGAACGAGCCGTCCTTGAGGAACCGCGCGATGCTGACGTGCTCGCGCCAGTGCCCGCGGGTGATGGCGTACACGTCGAGCAGGTGGTCGTCGATGCCGGCGGTGGGCGAGACGGCGTTGCCGCCGCCGTAGTAGCGGCCGTTGCCCACGGCCACCTGCAGGAGGTCGTCGAGGCGGACGGTCTCGTGGTCGCCGGCGGGGAAGACGAGCTCGGCCGAGAACGGCTGGTGGCTGCGGTAGGCCTTGACCGCGGCGAGCGGGTAGGCGATCGGACCCAGCCTGCGCTTGAGGACGGGGCTGAGCGCCCGCGTGACGCCCACCGACAGGCCGAGCGAGGCGACGTTGAGGAACGGCAGCCCGCCGACCCGCCCGAGGTCGATGTCGACCACGACGCCCTGCGCGATCGTCTCGCAGGCGGCCGCCAGGTCGGTGGGCAGCTCGAGCGTGCGGGCGAGGTCGTTGGCCGTGCCCAGGGGGAGCACGCCGAGGACGGCGCCGCTCCCGGCGACGACGTCCACGACGCTGCTGACCGTCCCGTCACCGCCGCCGACCACCACGAGGTCGATGCCGTCGGCGACCAGGTGCTCGACCGTCTCGGACAGTCGGCTCGCGTCCGTCACCGGGTACGACTCCTCCAGCGGGACGCCCAGGTCGACGAGCCGGGTGTGCGCGTCGTCGTAGGCGTCCGCGCCGCGTCGCGAGGCCGTGTTGACCACGAGAGCAGCACGGGTGGGGCGGAACGGGTCGGTCATGGCTCCACGATAGTGAGGCTTTCTGAGCGTCCGGTGAGCGATCGATGAGAGGTTCGTGAGCCGGGCGCGTCCTCCAGGTGCCCCCTACGATCGGTGGCGATGACCCCGCCGTCCGCGCGCCGCCGCAGCACCCTCGCCTGGGTGCTCCTGGTGGCTGCGCTGCTGGTCGGCGTGGCCTCGATGCACACGCTTGCGGGCGTCGTCGACGCGCCGTCCGCCGCGTCGACGGGCTCGCCGCACGACGCCGGGCACGGGCCGGCCGCCGCGGGCGAGCCGGCCGGTCACCACGGCGGCACCGCGTCCGCCGGGCTGATGGGCGTCTGCGTGGCCGTGCTGACGGCGGCCGCGGTGGTGCTGCTCGTGCTGCTCGGGCCCCGCGCCGGACGCGGGCGCTGGGTGCCCCGCGGCCTGCTCGCCGGTGTGCCGCGTCCACCGCTGGCGCGCCTGCCCCGGCCACCCGATCTCGCCGTCCTGTCGGTGCTGCGCTGCTGAGGGGTACCCCGCCCCCGCACCCGCACCACCCAGCCGACAGGAAGGCACCACCCATGAACCGCACCCGCACCGTGGCCGCGCTCGCGCTGGCCCTCGTCCTCGCGCTCGCCGGCTGCTCCGGCGGCGACGACGAGCCCACGTCCTCCGCCGGCTCCGACGCCGCGCGGCACAACGCCGCCGACGTCACGTTCGCCCAGGACATGATCCCGCACCACCGCCAGGCCACCGAGATGGCCGGGCTGGTGGCCGAGCGCTCCACGAACGCCCAGGTGGAGCAGCTCGCGACGCAGATCCAGCAGGCCCAGGAGCCCGAGATCATCGAGATGTCGGGCTGGCTGGAGGACTGGGACGAGGAGGTCCCCGCGCCCGACGCCGCCGTGGGCGACATGAGCGGGATGATGAGCCCCGAGGACCTCGAGCAGCTGGCCGGACTGACCGGCGAGGCGTTCGACCGGTCGTTCCTCACCCTGATGATCGCCCACCACGAGGGCGCGATCGAGATGGCGAGGACCGAGGCCGAGGACGGCGAGAACGCCGACGCCGTCGCCCTCGCACGCAGCATCGAGGCCACGCAGAACGACGAGATCGAGACCATGCGCGGGCTGCTCGGCGGCTGACGGACGGGGCGGGCCGTCGCCCGCCCGGCCATCGGTTTGGATGGGCGGGTGACGAGGATCCTGATGCGCGCCCACCAGAGCCCGTTCGCCGTCGAGCCGGCCCAGCGGGTGCACGACGCGAACCTGATCGGCAACAACGTCGGCAACCTCGTGTTCAGCCACGCGGTGCACCGGCTGCTGTCGACGGCGGGCACGCGCATCACGACCTCGCGCCTCAAGCGGATCACCGGACCCGAGGTCGACGACCGCTTCGACCGCCTCGTGCTGCCGCTCGCCAACGCGTTCCGTCCCCCGTTCGTGCCGAACCTGGACGCGATGAGCGAGCTGGTCGAGCGGACGCGGGTGCCCGTCAGCGTGCTCGGTGTCGGCGCCCAGGCCGACCTCGAGGGAGCCCAGGTGGGCGGTGACGCGCTCGACGCGGCCGTGCGTCGCTTCGTCGGCGCGGTGCTCGACCGGTCGCCGTCGATCGGCGTCCGGGGCGAGTACACCGCGTCGTACCTGCGCCGTCTCGGCTTCGGCGACGAGCACGTGGCGGTCGTCGGCTGCCCGTCGATGTTCCTGGACGGCCCGAACCTGCAGGTGACGCCGCGCATCGACGCCGTCACCGCCGAGACGCCCATCGCGTTCAACGCCTCGCCGTACCTGGACGAGGTCGGGCCGTTGTCGGTGCACCACGCCGCCCGCTACCCGCACCTGCACTACGTGCCCCAGGACCGCGCGACGCTCGGGCTGCTGCTGGACGGTGAGTACGTCAACCGCTGGATCCCGCCCGAGCGCGCCGGTGACAAGCCCGTGACGGCCACGCACCCGCTCGTCGCCGGGGGACGCACGGTGTTCCCGCTGTCGTCGAGCACCTGGATCGACCTGCTGCGCGGCTACGACTTCTCGTTCGGCACCCGCATCCACGGCAACGTCGTCGCGTTGCTGGCGGGGACGCCCGCCGTCGTCCTGGCCCACGACTCGCGCACGCTCGAGCTCGCCGACCTCCACCAGATCCCCTACCGGCTGATCTCGGAGGTGGGCGTCGACGTCGACGCCGCCGACCTGTTCGCCGGCGCCGACTGGGGCCCGATGAACCGCGGCCACGCCGAGCGCTGGCGCGCCTTCTCGGGGTTCCTGGAGAGCCACGGCCTCGAGCACGTGTTCTCGTCGGGCCAGAGCCCGCGGCGGTTCGACGACAAGCTGGCCGCCGCCGACCTGCCCGCCCCCGTCTGGTCCCCCGCCCCGGCTCCCGCGTCTCCCCCGTCCGCGATCTGAAGCCTTGGGGCGGTCAACCGGCCGCTTCGACCACCCGAAGGCTTCGGATCGCGGACGAGGGGGACGTCAGGCGCGGGCGCGGGCGCGGCGGGACTTGTCCTCGTACATCGCCCGGTCGGCGCGCTCGAGGATGTCCTCGGGGGCGGCGTCGCCGGTGACGGCCGCGCAGCCGACGCTCAGCGTCAGGCCGCCGAGGGCGGGGTCGTCCTGGTCGGCGATCCGGCGGAGGCGGTCGGCCATCTGCACGGTCTCGGGCTCGGAGATCGCCCCGGCCACGACGACGTACTCGTCACCGCCGACCCGGCAGACCAGGTCGTCCTCGCGCACGACGGCCACCACCGCGGCGGCCCACGCCTTGAGCGCCTCGTCCCCGGCCACGTGGCCGCGCTCGTCGTTCAGCTGCTTGAGCCCGTCGAGGTCGGCGAACAGCACCGCGCCCGGACGTCCGGTGCGACGTGCACCGTCGACGGCCCCGGCGAGCGCGGCGGCGAGGGCGCGGCGGTTGCCCAGCCCGGTGAGCGCGTCGCGTCGCGTCATCCCCACCAGGAGGCGCTCGCGGTTGCTGCGCTCCTCGAGGTAGCGCTCGCGCATCTCGACGGCGCCGACCGCGAGGCCCGCCTGCATCGCGAAGATCTCCAGCAGCTCGCAGAGCAGACGCGTGGGCTGCAGCTGTCCCGGCGGGAGGTCGACCGACAGCACGCCGACCATCTCGCCGTCCTCGTCCCACATCGGCGCGAGGAGCATGTCGAGGGGGTGCCACGCGTCGGGGTCGTCGCGCACCGGCACGTCGGGCACCCACTGCGCGGGCTCGTCCTCGTCGAACGTCTCGTGCGGGCTGAACCGCAACCGACCCCAGTGCACCGCCCGGTCGAGCGCCCTGACCATGTCGGCCCGCGGCGTGACGGCGTCGGCGAGCTCCTCGCGCAGCTCGGGCGGACCGGTCAGCGCCACCACTTGGAAGTCGCCCGAGGGCAGCACGTGGTTGACGGCCGCGACCCCGAAGCCCAGCACCTCCACGATCCCGTCGGAGACCACCTGCAGGGTCTCGGACAGCACGCTCCCGGTCGACATCCGCGAGCTCACCAGCGCCAGCCGCCGGACCACGTCGAGGTCGACCCCGGTCGACGAGCCGGGCTCGTCGTCCCGTGGCTGCCACCGTCGCTGCTCCGGCTCGTCCATGGTGACTAGACGCTAGCCGCTCGGGCGCGAGCGCGTCAGGATTCCGTGGTGCAACGCACGGATCCACAGGGGATGCTCAGGGCACACCACGACCGGGGGAGGTCTCCGTGTCCCGTCTCGCCGACGCCGTGCTGTCGCACCGGCTCCTCGTCGTGCTCGTCTGGCTGGTCATCGCCGGCGCCGGCGCCGCCACGACCACGCGGACCGTCGACGCGCTGAGCTACGACTTCGGGCTCCCCGGCCAGCCCGCCTACGAGGCCAACACCGACATCCAGCGGCAGTTCGGCGGCGGCGGGCTCGTCGACCCCGTCGTCCTCACCGTGCGGGCCCCCGCGGGTACCGACCTGTCCTCGGGCGAAGGTGCGGCGGCGTTCGCGCAGGTGGCCGAGCAGGTGGCCGCGTCCGCGCCGGGCACCCGCGTCGTCGTGCCGGGCGACGGCGAGGCGCGCGCCCTCGTCTCACCGGACGGACGACGGGCGGTCGCCCTGCTGTACCCGCGCGTGGTCGGCGGCCCCGATCCCTACGCCCGGGCGCTGCCCGCGATCGAGCGCGCCGCGTCGACCGCGTCGGTCGCCGGGGTGACGCCGCAGCTGACGGGCACCGCCCTGCTCGCGGAGAGCTCGGGCGGCGACCGCGGGGTGCTGGTCGAGGTCGTGCTGGGCGGCGCGGGGGCGCTGATCGTCCTCGCCGTCGTGTTCGGCTCGCTGCTGGCGGGCGTGCCGCTGCTCGTCGCGGCGGTCTCGATCCTCGGCACCTACCTGGCGCTGCTCGGGCTGACGAGCCTCACCGACGTGTCGTTCGTCGTGCAGTACCTCGTCGCGCTCATCGGGCTCGGCGTCGCGATCGACTACTCGCTGCTCATCGTCATGCGGTGGCGCGAGGAGCGCTCGCACGGCGCCGACAACGACACCGCGGTCCGCACCGCCGTCGCCACGGCGGGTCGATCCGTGCTTTTCAGCGGCGTGACGGTGGCGGTGTCACTCGCCGCGCTCGTCGCCGTCCCGCTGCCGTTCCTGCGCAGCATCGGGCTCGGCGGCCTGCTGATCCCGGTGCTGAGCGTCGCGACGTCGCTGACGCTCGTGCCCGTCGTGCTGCACGTGGCAGGGCCGCGGCTGCAGTGGCCCCGGCGCACGCCGCACGACCCGACGAGCCGCCGGTGGGCGACGCTGGCGCGCGTCGTCGTCCGACGTCGCTGGATCGTCATCGTCGCCACGGTGGCGCTGCTCGCCGCCATGACCGCCCCGCTGCTCACGCTGCGGCTGGGGTCGCCCGAGATCGAGGCGTACGGGTCGGACTCGGCGCCCGGACGCGCCGCCCAGGGCGTCGTCGACGACGGCGTCGCCGCGGGCGTCGTCCGCCCGACCGAGGTGCTGGTGGACGCCGCCGACGCCGCCCGCGTCGCGTCCCTGCTCGCCGCGGTGCCGGGGATCGCCGCCGCGACGTCGGTCGACGCCGAGGGCTGGACGGTCGGCGGCACCTCGCTGCTGCAGGTCTGGAGCGAGGCCGACCCCGCGACGTCCGCCGGGAGCCGGACCCTCGACCGCGTGCGGACCGTGGCCGACGGCCAGGGCGCCCGCGTGGGCGGCACGCCCGCCGAGGACGCCGACTTCGTCACCGCGGTCTACGGCGACGCCGTGTGGGTGCTGCTCGGCATCGTGGTCATCACGTTCCTGCTGCTCGCGCGGGCGCTGCGGTCACTGTGGCTGCCCGTCAAGGCACTGGTGCTCAACGTGATCTCGATCGGCGCCGCGTACGGCATCACGGTGCTGATCTGGCAGAACGGGCTCGGCACCGAGCAGGTCTTCGGCGCCAGCGCGAGCGGGACGATCACCGTTTGGGTGCCGGTCGCGGTGTTCGCGTTCCTGTTCGGGCTGTCGATGGACTACGAGGTGTTCATCCTGTCGCGGATGCGCGAGGCCTACGACGAGCACGGCGACACGCACCGCGCGGTCGTCGACGGGATCTCGCGCACCGGCCGCCTCGTGACGTCGGCCGCGCTGATCCTGTTCCTCGCGTTCATCGCGCTGTCGACGGTGCCCTCGATCGACGTCAAGATCCTCGCCACCGCGCTCGCGCTCGGCATCGCGATCGACGCGCTGGTCGTCCGGGCCCTGCTGGCGCCGGCACTGGTGGCCGTGCTCGGCCGCGCCAACTGGACCATGCCCCGCGGGCTGGCCCGCGCCCTGCGGGTGCGCGACGCCGAGGGCGGCAGCGGGCGGGCGCGGCACCGCGCGTCGCTCTGACGTGAGTCTCTGGATCGTGGTCGCCCGGGCGACCACGATCCAGAGACCAGCCACGATCCAGAGACTCTCGTGGGACGGGCGGGCACGGGAACCACTCCCGCATTGACATGCATATAGTCGCATATAAGAATTCATGCATGCGTCGAGACCGCCTCGACCGCGATCTCGAGGAGAGCCGACGATGACCGTCACCGACCACCGCCAGGCCGAGACCCACGGCCACACCCACGGCCCCGCGTGCGGCCACGACGCCGTCGTCCACGAGGACCACGTCGACTACCTGCACGACGGCCACGTGCACCACGAGCACGACGGCCACTACGACGAGTGCACCACCTGCTCCTGCGCCGACTGCGACGACAGCTGTGCGGTCTGCACGTGCGCCGACTGCACCTGCCCGACGTGCAACCACGCCACCTGCAGCTGCGACAACTGCGGCGGCGACACCTGCGCGAACTGCGTCTGCGCCGACTGCACCTGCGCCACCTGCAAGCACGCCGCCTGACGATCTCCCGGAGCTGTCGGTGCCTGGTGACGCCCCGGCATCACTGCGCACCGACAGCCGTCCGGTCCCTGCCGCCGCCCGCGTGACGTGCGACCGTTCGGGCATGGACGTGTCCGCGTGGGTGCTCGACGACGGTGACGAGGTGGTCGTCGGCGGCCGGGTGAGCGCGGACGGCCTGCGGCTCGCCCCGACGGCCGACCCCAGGATGCGCGAGCCCGAGCCGTACTGGGACCTCGGCATCGACCTCGCACCAGCGGCCTCCCCCGGGCTCGTCACCGTGACCGGACGGTGGGACGGCCGCGGCCTCTCCGGCGTGAGCGCCGGACCGCTGGCCGGACCGTCGGGCTTCACGTTCGAGGTGGGCACCGGTGTGCGGCTGTTCGACGGGACCGTCGGTCCGCCCAAGCAGCGCGACGTCGACCGGGTGCAGGAGGTGCTCGACGCCGAGGCCTCCGCCTGCGGTCTGGCGATGACCGGCGAGACGGTCGGCGTCGACGGACGTCCGCGCGTCGTGGCCTGGCTGCGTCAGGTGACGCCGGCGCTGGCCGAGCGTCTGGTCGGCTGCCACCCCACCGTGCTCGCGCTCGACGTCTGGCTCAGGCCCGGCGCCTCGCCAGGCGCGTGACCCACGGCTCGGCGACGAGCAGGAGCAACGACCAGAACCCGACGGCCGGCACCAGGAGCGTCAGCACGAACGCCGCCGCGATCGCCGCGGTGCTGCGCACGCTGCCGCCGACCGGACGGCCGCTCGCCGACCCGTCCAGGCGGTGGCGTCTGATGATCAGCGCCAACGCGCTCTGGCAGACCGCGCTCGCGAGCACGGTGCCGATGTAGATCAGCGGGACGGCGCGGCCGTCGTAGCTGCCGACCAGCTCGGTGGGGAACGGCAGCACGACGATGGTCAGAAGCCAGGCCATGTTCCACCACAGCAGGGACCCCGTGACGGCGGTGACGTCGGCGAACAGGCGGTGGTGGACGAGCCACAGGCGCGCGATCACCACGAAGCTGAGCAGGAAGCTGTAGATCTGCGTGCTCTGCTCGGCGACCAGGTCGAGCGGGCCCGTCCCGGTGTCGGCGGCCTCGGGCACGGCGTCCACCAGCGGCAGCACGAGCAGCGTGATCGCGATCGCCACCACCGCGTCGGTGAAGAAGACCAGGCGCTCGGAGGACTGCGGGGCGGGCACGGGCTTCATCATGCACCCGGCCGTTCTGCCGACGCCGTGGGTCGGTGGCAGGCTCGGGACGGCCCTCGTCCCCGTCCCGCCTGGAGGCAGCACCCGTGAGCACCGACCCGACCACCCCCCGCACCGCGCTCGTCGTGGGCGCCACCGGCATCACCGGACTCGCGCTCACCCGGCGACTCGTGGACGACGGGTGGACGGTCCTGGCGCTGTCGCGGCGCGCGCCCGTGGACGTCGAGGGCGCGACCCCCGTCCTCGCCGACCTCCAGGACCCCGCGTCGCTGGCCGAGGCCCTCGCCGACGCCCGTCCGACGCACGTGTTCCTCACCGCCTGGATCCGTCAGGACACCGAGGCGAAGAACATCGAGGTCAACAGCGGCATCGTGCGCCACCTGCTCGACGCCGTCCGCCCCGCCGGCACCGTGCAGCACGTCGCGCTCGTCACCGGTCTCAAGCACTACCTCGGCCCGTTCGAGGCCTACGGCCAGGGCGACCTGCCCGACACCCCGTTCCACGAGGACGAGGAGCGCCTGCCGTACGCGAACTTCTACTACGACCAGGAGGACGAGGTGTTCGCCGCCGCCGAGCGCGACGGCTTCACCTGGAGCGTCCACCGCTCGCACACCGTCATCGGGCACGCCGTCGGCAACGCGATGAACATGGCGCAGACCCTCGCCGCGCAGGCCGCGATCTGCCGCGAGACCGGGCGGCCGTTCGTGTTCCCGGGCTCGCGGACGCAGTGGGACGGCGTCACCGACATGACCGACGCGGGTCTGCTGGCCGAGCACCTGCAGTGGGCCGCCACCGAGCCCGCCGCGGCGAACACGCCGTTCAACGTGGTGAACGGCGACGTGTTCCGCTGGCGCTGGATGTGGCCGCGCCTGGCCGAGGCGCTGGGCGTCGAGGCCGAGGGGTTCGAGGGCGAGCCGCGTCCGCTGGAGCAGCAGATGGCCGGCACCGAGGAGGTCTGGGAGCAGATCGCCGCCGACCACGGGCTGCGCGAGCCGGACCTGTCGCGTGTCGCGTCGTGGTGGCACACCGACGCCGACCTCGGCCGCGACATGGAGTGCCTGACCGACATGCGCAACAGCCGCGTCGCCGGCTTCACCGGCTACCGCCCCACCCTGGACGCGTTCCTCGCCGTGTTCGACACCCTGGTCGCCGACCGGGTCGTCCCGCCCCTGCCCTGATCCCCCGGAGCTGTCGGTGCCTGGTGACGTCGGGGCATCACCACGCACCGACAGGTCGGCGGGTCAGAGGGCGTAGGGGCCGACCCGGGCCCAGGCGACGACGAGCAGCAGCGCGAGCAGGACGGCGTTGAGCGCCATCTCGGCGGGCTCGTCGCGCCGCAGGTGCACGAACGCCGCGAGCACCATGACGATGCCGAGGCAGATCGCCGCGAACGGCACCATCACCGGGACGACGACCGCCGCCGCCGGCAGCACCAGCCCGACGGCGCCGGCGATCTCGGCGAACCCGATGAACCGCACCGTGTTGGGCGAGTACTCCTCGGCCCACGGCAGGTTCTCGAGCAGGCGCTCGGTCGGCAGCGTCACCTTGATGACGCCGGCCAGGCCGAACACCAGCGCGAGGCCGACCTCGAGGATCCAGACGACGGTGCCCATGGCCGAAGCGTAGGCGGGCGTCAGGCGTGGACGGGCTGCTGCTCGGCCTCGGCCGAGGCGGCCGCCGTGCGACGCACCAGGAACGACAGCGCGATGGCCAGGAGCGAGACGACCGCCCCGCACAGGAACGCGGTCTGCACGCCCGACGCGGTGGCGGCGACCGCCGAGGCGCCGCCCTCGGCCTGGGAGGCCGCGCGCGTCGTCATCACCGTGACGAACAGCGCGGTTCCCGTGGCGCCGGCGAGCTGCTGGACGGTGCCGACGACGGCGCTGCCGTGCGAGTACAGCGTCTGCGGCAGCGAGCCGAGCGCCGAGGTGAGCAGCGGCGTCAGCATCATCGCGATGCCGATGCTGAGCAGCACGTGGATGCCGATCACGGTGACGACGACGGTGCCGGCGTCGAGCGTGGTCATCAGCCACAGCGCGGCGCTGAGCAGGACCGCCCCGGGGATGACGAGCGGGCGCGGGCCCACACGGTCGAAGGTGCGTCCGACGAGCGGGGCGAGCAGGCCCATGACCAGGCCGCCGGGGAGCAGCATCAGGCCGGTGGTCAGGGTGCTGAGCCCGAGGACGTCCTGCAGGTAGATCGGCAGCAGCACGAGCGAGCCGAAGAGCGCGAGCATCGTCACCGACATCAGGACGGCGGCGGTGCGGAACGCCGGGCTGGCGAACGTGCGCAGGTCGAGCAGCGCGGCGTCACGACGCTGCAGCGACAGCTGGCGCCAGACGAAGAGCACCAGGCTGAGCACGCCCACCGTCAGCGGGACCCACACGGGGACCGCGACCTCGCCGGCCGCGGCCTCACCGATGCTGCTGAGGCCGTAGATCAGCCCGCCGAAGGCGAACGCCGACAGCACGATCGAGGCGACGTCGACGCCGACCTTGCGGGTCTGCGTCACGTTGGTGATCTTGGCGGCGCCGAGCGCGAGCGAGAACAGCGCGATGGGCAGGACGATCCAGAACATCGCGCGCCAGCTGAAGACCTGGAGGATCAGGCCGGACACCGTCGGGCCGATGGCCGGGGCGACGGCGATGATGATCGAGATCCGGCCCATCATGCGTCCGCGGCCCTCGGCGGGGACGACGCTGAGCACCGTCGTCATCAGCAGCGGGATCATCACGGCGGTGCCGCCGGCCTGGACGATGCGGCCGACGAGCAGCATCTCGAAGCCGGGGGCGGTCGCGGCCAGCAGCGTGCCGCCGCTGAACAGGCTCATCGCCGCGATGAACACCGCGCGCAGGGTGAACCGCTGGAGGAGCAGGCCGGTGGCCGGGATGACGACGGCCATCGTCAGCAGGAAGCCCGACGTCAGCCACTGCGCGGTGCTCGCGGTGATCGACAGGTCCGTCATGAGCCGCGGCAGCGCGACGCTCATGATCGTCTCGTTGAGGATCACCACAAAGGCCGAGACGAGCAGCAGGCCGATGACGACCGTGTTCTCGCGGGAGAGCTTCGCGGGCGGGTTCGCCGTGGTGGCGGGCGTGGACATGGGGACCTCAGACGTCGAGACGGAACCTGCCGTAGTGGCAGTGACTGCCATCTTGTCACCTGTGTACATTGGAGGCCAGTCGAGGAGACCCGAGGTGTCCGGTGTCACGTACCGCCGAGCAGGCCCCACCCGCGCCCGACCTGCGCGAGCGTCGTCGCCTGGCCACGCGCCAGGAGATCTACGACGTCGCGCTCGGCCTGTTCGAGCGCCAGGGGGTCGCCGCCACCACGGTCGACGAGATCGCGCAGGCGGCCGGGGTCTCGCCGCGCACCTTCTTCCGGTACTTCGCCAGCAAGGAGGAGGCCGTCCTCGCACCCGCCCGCGACCTCGACGAGGCGCTCGCGCTGTGGGTGCTGGAGGCCGACGCCGAGGCCGACCTGCTCCCCGAGATCGAGCGCGCGTTCGTCGAGGTGATCGTCGGACCGGTCGCCGGCACCCCCGACGCCATCGACCACATGGTGCGGATCCGCCGGCTCGTGGCCGCCGAGCCCGCGCTGCGTGCGGCCGCGCTGGCGCTGGACGGCGAGATCACCGCCCGCCTGGCGTCCCGCGTCGCCGAGCAGGTGCCGTCCCTCGACGCCGTCTCGGCGCGCCTGGTGGCCGAGGTGGCGCAGGCGACGATGCGCGTCGCGTTCGACGAGTGGGCCGACCGCGGCGGCGACGTCGACCTCGCCGACGTCTACCGCCAGGTGCGGGCCGCCCTGCGTCGCGTCGTGGTGGCCAGATGAGCGACGACGGGCTGGTCTGGCACTACACCGACGGACCAGGGCTGGTCTCGATCCTGGCGAACGACGTGCTCTGGGCGACGTCGGCAGGGTTCCTGAACGACCAGCAGGAGGTGGGGCTCGGCCTCGGCCTGCTGCGACGCCGGCTCGGCGAGGTCGCCGCGTCGGGCGACCCCTTCTACGCCGAGCTCGAGCGACGGGTCCGCGACGCGACACCGCGCCACGGGCCGTCCGCGGGCACCTTCTTCATCCTCAGCGCCTCGACGCACTGTGACTCCCTGGCGATGTGGCGCTGCTACGGCGGCGGGGGCGAGTCGTACGCGATCGGGCTCGACGCCTCGAGCCCGCTGCGGGTGCTCGCCGACGAGGACCACGACCTGCGCGGGGCGGTCGTCCGCCAGCGCGAGTGGGACCCCGTCCGCTACGACCCGGCCGCCCAGCGCGAGCTCGTCGACGCCGTGCTCGAGGGGCTGCCCGACGCCACGCACGACATCGAGGCGTGGGCCCGCAGCGGCACCCGCCCATCCCTGCCGTCCGGTGCGCCGGAGGTGGGCACGCCCGTCGGCGACCTCCTCGATGACATGGAGCAGGCCCTCCTGCTGATCAAGCACCAGGGGTTCCTCGACGAGCGCGAGGCGCGCCACAGCACCGTCCTGTACCGCCGTGACGACGGCCCCGCTCCGGTCGGCGTGGTGCGCTACCGCGCCACGACCTACGGCATCGCGCCCTACGTCTGGCTCACCGGCGAGGGCGACGGAGGTGGCAGCGTGACGACGACCCGCGCCCCGCTCCCGATCCGCGCCGTCGCGATCTCCCCGTCCCCCAACGGCGACGCGGCCCAGGACTCCCTCGGCGACCTCCTCGCCGCCAGCGGCCACGCGGACGTCGAGGTCGGCCGCTCCCGCATCCCGTTCCGCGGGTGAGTCCCGCGCGCCCCTCGTTCACCACGGTCTCCTGGTGAACGGTCGCGGACCACGGCAGATCCGCCGTGGCCCGCGACCGTTCGCCGTGGTTCGTCGACCTCAGACGGTGAAGGCCTTGCGGAACGCCTCGACGGCCTCGACGCTGTCGCCGGACGCCCACGCCTCGAGGCCCACCACGCCGGTGTAGCCGGCCTCGTCGAGCACCCGGGCGACGTGCGGCCAGGCGACCTCGCCGGTGCCGGGCTCGCAGCGGCCGGGGACGTCGGCCACCTGGATCTCGCCGACCCACGGCAGGCTCTCGCGCACCAGGTCGGTGAGGTTCCCCTCGCCGATCTGGGCGTGGTAGAGGTCGAGGTTCATCTTCAGGTGCGGGCTGTCGACGGACGCGACGAGCGCGCGCGTGTCCGCGGCCCTCGCGAACGGCGTGCCGGGGTGGTCGACGGCGGTGTTGAGGTTCTCCAGCGTGAAGACGCGGCCCGCCTCGCGCCCCAGCTCGGCGATCGCCGCGAGGGTCTGGCGCGCGGCCAGCCACTCGGCGCCGGTCGGCGCGGGCAGCGGCAGCACCGGGAGGCCCTGGCCGTCCAGCCCGGTGCCGTGCAGGTTGAGCGCGGGGCTGTCGAGCCTCTCGGCGACCTCGAGCGACAGCCGCGCGGTGCGCAGCAGCTCGGCCGAGCCCTCGGGCGTCACCAGGTCGCCCTCGACGTAGCCGGTCATCGACGTGAACGTCGCGCCGGTCGCGACGAGCGCGTCGACGTCGTGGTTGGTCCAGTTCCAGATCTCGACCGCCATGCCGAGGTCGTGGATGGTGCGCACGCGCTCGACCACGTCGAGGTCGAGGAAGGTCATCTCGGCGCTGACGGCCAGCTGGAAGCTCATGCGCCCACCGGCTTCACGTCGACGGTGGCGCCGGCCTCGACCGACTCGATGCACGCCAGCGCGATCGCGAGCGCGCGCTGGGCGTCGCGTCCGGTGACGACGGGCTCGGTGCCGCCGCGGACGGCGTCGCAGAACGCGGCCAGCTCGCCGGTGTAGGCGACGGCGAACAGGTCGGTGTCGGAGCGGGACGTCTCGACGGCGTCGCCGGCCGCGGTGAACAGGTGGCGCGTGGACGTCGAGCCGTCGCCCGCGGTGACCATGCCGGCCGACCCGAAGACCTCGCCGCGCACGTCGTAGCCGTACGCGGCCGAGAAGCTGGCCTCGGCGGTCGCGATGGCGCCGTTGTCGAAGCGGACGACCACGACGGCGGTGTCGAGCAGGCCAGCGTCCTTGAACTCGGGCGCCACGAGCGCGTCGGCCGTCGCGTGGACGCTGACCGCGTTCGCACCGGGGTTGAGCCACAGCAGCGCGTCGAAGTCGTGGATCAGGGTCTGGGTGAAGATCGTCCACGGCGGCACGCCGGCGGGGTTCGCCAGGCCCGGGTCGCGGGTGAGTGAGCGCATCAGCTGGACGGTGCCGATCTGGCCGGCCTCGATCGCGTCGTGCGCGGCGGCGAAGCCGGGGTCGAAGCGGCGGTTGAACCCGACCTGCAGCGGGACGCCCGCCTCGTCGGCGGCGGCGACGGCGCGGGCGGCGTCCTCGGCCGACATCGCCATCGGCTTCTCGCAGAAGACGGCCTTGCCCGCCTTCGCGGCCGCGACGACGAGCTCGGCGTGGGCGGTGCTTGACGCGGTGATGACGACGGCCTCGACGTCGTCGGCGGCGAAGATCGCGGCGGGGTCCTCCTCGGCGCGTGCGCCGAGCGACTCGGCGACGTCGGCCGCCACGCCCGGACGGGGGTCGGCGACGGCGACGAGCTGGGCGCCGGCGACGCGGCGGGCGAGCAGCGTGGCGTGCGAGACGCCGATGCGGCCAGCGCCGATCAGGCCGACGCGGACGGGCGCGGCCTCGGCGGGCGAGGTGGGAACGGGCACGGCGATCTCCTGGGTGTGGTGGTACTAGAGCGCTCTAGTTCGAGGACAAGTAGAGCGCTCAAGTCGAACGCCGTCAAGTGGATCGGCGAACCCCTAGGGTGTGCCGCGTGACCGTCACCATGGAGGACGTCGCGCGCGAGGCCGGCGTCTCCCGCGCGCTGGTCTCGATCGTGTTCCGCGACGTGGAGGGCGCGAGCGCCGCGACGCGCGAGCGGGTGCGGGCCGTCGCCGACCGTCTGGGCTACCGCCCCGACCAGCGCGCCCGCCAGCTCGGACGCAAGCGGACGCGGCTCGTCGGCGTCACCTACGGCGTGCACCGGCCGTTCCACGGCGAGCTGGTCGAGGCGCTCTACGCCGCCGCCGGTCCAACCGGCTGGGACGTGCTGCTCAGCCCCGTCACCGACCGGCGCGGCGAGGCCGAGGCCGTCGAGTCCTTGCTCGACCACCGCTGCGAGGCGGTCGTGCTGCTCGGCCCCGCGCTCCCCCCGCGCGCACTCGACGCGCTCGCGTCGCGCGTGCCGACGGTCGTCGTGGCACGCGCCGTCAGCCGCCCGGACGTCCAGGTGGTGCGCACCGACGACGCCACCGGCGCCCGGCTCGCCACCGAGCACCTGCTGGACCTGGGGCACACGTCGGTCGCGCTCGTCGACGGCGGACGCGCGCCGGGTGCCGCCGAGCGTCGTCGGGGCCACCGCGCCGCGATGAAGGCGGCCGGGTTCGCCGAGCAGCTGCTGCCGGGCGGCCCCACCGAGCACGACGGCGAGCTGGCGGCCGAGGCCCTGCTGGCCGCGTCACCGCGCCCGACGGCCGTCCTCGCGTTCAACGACGACTGCGCCGTGGGCCTGCTCAACCAGGTGCGCCGCGCCGGCGTCTCGGTGCCGGGCGACCTGTCGGTGGTGGGCTACGACGACGCCCAGGTGGCCGGTCTGCGGGCGATCGACCTCACCACCGTCGGCCAGGACCCCGACGCCCTCGCCCACCTCGCCGTCACGCGCGCGATCGCGCTCGCCGAGGGCGACCCCGCCTCCACCGAGCAGGTCGTCGCCCCCCACCTCGTCGTCCGCTCGACCACCGCCCCGCCCCGCTGACGGATTCCCAGGTTCACCTGGGAAGCCGTCGGCACCCCGGAGAACTTTCCGTGGTCTCGTCGGATTCCCAGGTGAACCTGGGAAACCGACGGACGGTCAGGCGCGGCTGCGGGCGCGGGAGGCGAGGGCCGCGAGGGCGGCGGGGAAGATGGACGCGGGCGGGGTGACGAGGCCGGCGCCGACCTGGCCCGTGCCGGCGACGGCGCCCGCCATGCCGGTGTTGATCTGCGGCAGGATGCCGGTGCGGCAGACCTTGCTGACGTCGATGCCCGTGGGCGCGCCCATGAACTCGAGCACCGGGATCGACCAGCGCGGGTTCTCCGCGAGCGTGATCTCGGCCATCCGACGCGTGGTGGCGAGCGCGTCGGGCACCGAGCCGCCGACGAGACGGACGATGGCCGGGGCCGTGGCCATCGCGAAGCCGCCGATGCCGGCGGTCTCGGTGATGGCCGAGTCGCCGATGTCGGGGTTGGCGTCGTCGGGGCCGTAGGAGCCGAGGAACAGGCCGTCGGCCACCTGCGCGGGGCCGGTGAACCACTCGTCGCCGGTGCCGGCCACCTGGATGCCGAAGTCGGTGCCGTTGCGGGCCATCGCGACGACCATCGTCGAGCCCTCGATGCCGCGGGCGGCGTCGAGCGCGAGCTTGCACGCGGGCATCGCCAGGTTGAGGAAGAAGTGGTCGTTGCCGCCGACGAACCGCACCACGTCGGCGACGTCGGACGCGTCGTGGCCCGACGTGACCATCGCGGGGACGACGTCGCGCAGCAGCATCAGGGTGCCGGCGCGGTTGCGGTTGTGCGCCTCGTCGCCCATCTGCAGCATCTGGGCGAGCACGCCGGTGACGTCGACGCGCCCGGTCGCGCGCACCGCCGACTGCAGCACCGGGCCGAGCACGCCCGACATCCAGCGCAGCTTCTCGATCACCTCGGGTCCGTACGCGCCGTAGCGCAGCACCTTGCCCAGGCCCTCGTTCAGCGAGCAGTAGGTGCGGCGGCCGCTGGCGGCGTCCTCGAGCACGAACATCCACATCGACGCGGACACGACGCCCGCCATCGGGCCCACCGCGCTGTGGTGGTGGCACGGGTCGAGCGTGTAGCCCTCACCGGAAGCGAACAGCGCCTCGGCGGCGTCGGCGTCGTCGGCGATCCCTTCGAGGATCGCCGCGCCCATCAGCGCGCCGCGCATCGGGCCGGACGCGCGCTCCCAGGTGATCGGCGGGCCGGCGTGCAGGAAGTCCGACGGCCCCAGGCCGAGCAGCTCGCCTGCGGGCACGACGTCGACGAGGTCGGCCTGCACCGCGAGGACGGCGGCGACGGCTCGCGCGTTGGCCTCGGCGCGCAGCGGGTCGGCCGCCACCGCGGCGAGGTCGGCGGCGGTGCCGTCCATCGGCGGCTGCCAGTCGACGCGCGCGGTGGGCACGCCCTGCGCGTCGACGGCGTCGGCGAACATGCCGGCGCCGACGGCGACGACGGACGGGGAGCTGGTGAGCAGCTCGGACGTGGGGCTCATCGGGCACCTCCGGTGGTGACGGCTGCGGGCAGGAGCGAGACCGCCAGGCGGGTGGCCTCGGCGTTGGACGCGAGGACGGTGGCGCCGGCGGCGGCGAGCGCCTCGGCCTGACGGGTCAGGCCCTGCGGGTCGAGCTCGGTGCCGACGCACGCGACGACGACGTCGAGGCGGCGCCCGTCGGCGCTCGCGGTGGCGATCGCCCCACGGACGGCGGGGGCGAGGCCGGCGGCGGGGTCGTCCTCGGCGCCGTGGCCGAGCACGACGTCCATCAGGACCACGCCGACGCGCGGGTCGGCGGCCACCTCGGCGAGCCGGGCGTTGCGCAGCGTCGGGTCGATCATCGGGTGGGCGCGGCCCCGGGTGAGGGTGTCGTCGCCGAAGTCGACCATCACGTGGCCGTCGGCGTCGAGCGTGCCGTCGACGGCGAGCTCGGGCGAGAGCGGGATGTTGCTGTGGATCGGACCCAGCTGCTCGCGGGCGATCAGCATGGCCTCGTCGCAGAGCGTGCCGCCGACGAACAGGCCGCGCAGCAGCGGGCCGATGACCTCGCCGGACGCCGGCGCGGCGTCCCACCGCGGCCAGGTGGGAACGGGCAGCCCGAGCGCCGTGAGGACGGACTCCGCGGCGGCCGTCAGGTCGGGTCGGCCGTCTCCGAGCAGCGCCATCTGGACGGGAGTCGAGAGGTCGCCGGCGAACGCGACGAGCGCGTCGGCCACCTCCTGGGCCGGCGGCTTGGACACCACGACGACGAGCTCGGTTCCCGGGTCGGCGTCGAGGAGCCGCAGCGCCTGACGGGTCGAGAGCCCGCCTACGTCCGACGACAGGTCGCGTCCGCCCACGCCGAGCGCGGCGCGCACGCCGACCCCGGCGGTCTCGAGCAGCGTCATCAGCTGCTGGCAGCCGGTGCCGGACGCCGCGACGATGCCGACGGGACCGGGACGCACCGAGTTGGCGAACCCGAGGCCGAGCCCGTCGACGAGGGCGGTGCCGCAGTCGGGCCCCATCACCAGGACGCCCGCGCGCTCGGCCGCCTGCTTGAGCGCGACCTCCTGCTCGACGGGCACGTTGTCGCTGAAGACCATCACGTCGCGGCCGGCGTCGACCGCGTCCATGGCCTCGACGAACGCGTGCTCGCCGGGCACCGACACCAGCGCGAGGGACGCGGCCGCGTCGCGTCCGAGCGCCGAGCCGACGGTGCGCGGCGGTGCCACGGTGGAGCCGGCGTCGGACGGACGACGCGTGGCGTCGGCGAGCGCCTGGTCGACGGCCGCGAGCGCGGCGGCGACGTCGGTGCCCTCGGACAGCCGGAGCGCGACGACCATGTCGTTGGGCGAGGTGGCGGGCACCTCGAAGCCCATGGTGGCCAGCGTGTCGAGGTTGAGCTCGGTGGCCATGGCCACCTGCGCGGCCTCGACGCCCGGCGCGGCGGCGACCTGCTTGCTCACCTGGAGCAGGGTCACCGAGTCGGCGTAGGCGCCGGAGCGCAGCTCGACGTGGGTCTGGGTCACGGGTGTCTCCAGGTCTGGGGGGTCAGTGCGAGGGCGACGCCGAGCGCGAGCCCGGCGCCGGAGGTGTGGCCGACGGCGAGCAGCGCGGCGCGCGCGGCCTCGTCGGGGTGCTCGGGTGCTGCGGCCAGGCGCACGAGCCAGGTGCGCAGGGCCGGCGTGGCCTCGCCGTCGAGCGCGTGGGAGAGCATCGCGGCGGACACGAAGGTGGTGCGTCGGACCGCGAGGTCACGCACGCGCTGGGCGACGGCACAGGACTCCAGGCCCGCGGCGCGGCGCGCGACCAGCCAGCCGGCGAGCACGTCGTCGCCGGTGGGGGTCAGGCCGGTGCCGCGGCCGAGCAGCAGGGCGACGACGTCCGGGTCGCCCTCGGCGAGGCCGGCCAGGACGGCGCCGGGCAGCTCGAGGCGGGCGGCGTCGGTGCCGTCGGCGAGCCCGGACGCCACCGCGCCGAGGCCCGGGAGCGGGGGCACGCCGAGGTCGACGACGCGTCCGAGCCTGACCTCGACGTCGCCGAGCGCGACCCGCCCGGCACCGAGGTGCAGCACGCCGTCGTGGGCGGGCACCCGGTCGAGCGGCGTGCGCAGCCCCATCGGGACGTGGACCGCGTCGGCCGCGAGCACCGCGACGCACCGGCCCTCGTCCTCGACGTAGACCGCGAGCGGGCCGTCGGCCACCACCCGGGCGGTGCGCGGCTCGCCGCCGAGCGCGCGGGCGGCGCGCCAGGTGGCGGCGGCGCGGACCGTCGTGGCGGCGGCGCTGGCGGGGACGCTCGTCAGGCTCACGGCGCCCCTTCGCAGACGGTGGGAGACCGGCCGGTTCGCCGATCGGTGCCGCCAATCTAGGTCGGTGGGCTACGGTTCGCCGATGGTGAGTGTTGCCAACGATGCAGGGGTGCGCGGTCAGATGTTGCCAGGTTCGTCCTACGGCCTCTCGCTGCGCCACGCGATCGACACCGGGGCGCTGCGCGGCACGTCCGTGCTGGCCGGGGACGCGGGCCTGGACCGGCTCGTCACCGCGGTCAACGTCATGGAGGTGCCCGACGTGCTCGGCTGGGTCAAGCCCAACGAGCTCCTGCTCACCACCGGCTTCCCGCTGCTGCGCGCCGACCACGACCTCGACGAGGACGCGCTCGAGGCGCTCGTCCGCGGGCTGGAGAAGGCGGGCGTCGCGGGCTTCGGCATCAAGCTCGGCCGCTACGTCGACGACGTGCCGCAGGCGCTGCTCACGCTCGCCGACGACCTCGGCTTCCCGGTGCTCCGGCTGCCCGACGAGCTGGCCTTCGACGACGCCCTGCGCGACGTCTACGGCGAGCTCAACACCGTGCAGGCGTCGGTGCTCGAGCGCATCGACGCGCTGCACTCCGCGCTCACGCTGATCGTGCTCGAGGGCGGCGACCTGGAGGACATCGCCGCCGAGGTCGGCCGCGTGCTCGGGGTCGGCATCGCCATCACCAGCACCGACGGACGCGAGCAGGCCGCCGCGCTCACCGACGCCGAGCGGATGGCGCTGGAGGAGGCCGACGTCGTCGACGACACCGGTCGCATCCGGGTCGAGCGGTTCCGCCAGGCGCCGGTCGCGGTCGGCGACGGTGAGCTGCGGCTGCTGCACGTCGCCGCGTCGGGCGCCGAGCTGGCCCGGCTGGTGGTGCTGTCGACCGGCAGGCGCCTCCAGCCGTCCGACGTGCACGCGCTCGAGCGCGCCGCCACCGTCGCGGCGCTCCTGATCACCCGCCAGCAGGCGGTCAACGCCGTCGAGGGCAAGTACCGCGGCGACTTCCTGCGCGACGTGTTCCAGTCGCGCGCGGGCTCGCCGGAGTACGTCCAGGAGCACGCCGCCGGCCTGGGCTGGGACCTCGGCCGCGCCGTCGTGGTGGTCGTCGCGCAGCTCGACCCGCCCGAGTCGGGCGAGGACCCGGTGTCCGGACGGGTCCGCCGCGCCTGGCAGGACCGGTTCGCGTCCGCGTGGCGCCAGGTGGTCGAGAGCCAGGACCGGACGGCACCCGTCGCCGACTTCTCCGCCGAGGTGGTGGCGCTGCTGCCCACCGACGGGCTGTCACCGGAGGCCGTCGAGGCCCGCGTCGCCACCACGATCGCCGCCGTCCGCGGCGACCAGGGCGGCGGCCGTCGCTCGTTCTCGGCGGGCGTCAGCCGCGTGGTCGAGGGTGCCGGTGCTCTGCCGGAGGCCTACTCGCACGCCCGCAAGGCGGTCGAGGTGGGCCGCCGCATGCACGGGCGCGGCAGCGCGACGTTCTTCGACAGCCTCGGCGTGCGCCGACTGCTGTCCCTCATCGACGACGAGTCCGAGCTGCACGGGTTCGTGCGCGAGGTCCTCGGCGGGCTGGCCGACGACTCCGCGCAGTCGACCGACCTGCGGGCCACGCTCCAGATCCTGCTCGACACCAACGTGAACGTCGCCGAGGCCGCGCGCCTGCAGCACTTCCACTACAACACCATGCGGTACCGCGTCGCCAAGCTCGAGTCGCTCGTCGGCCCGTTCACCTCCGACCCCCACGTCCGCCTCGACGTCGCCGTCGCCCTCCAGATCCTGCAGATGGCCTGAGGCGCCCGAGCGCCATGGCCCGAACGGGCCATGTCCGGACGATCTACCGGAGGCAGATGTCGGGACGGTGAAATCTCGTGGGCAACACCTCACACCGGATGCACGGTTCCGTCGTCACTGTTGCCCCATGATGCGTGTGAGCCCGGCCACTAGCGTCGGGCCATCACCGGTGTGCCCACTGCGCCAGCCTGACGCGGGGCGAAGAGTCGAGGAGACCACCCAATGTCCATGTTCAAGTGGGACGTCGTCCACGGGGGAAAGACCCCGCCGCCCGGTGAGGTCGTGGGCCCGATGCAGCGGCTCAGCTGGCCGCGCACCGTCGGCCTGGGCGCCCAGCACGTCGTCGCCATGTTCGGCGCGACGTTCGTGTTCCCGATCGTCATGGGGCTCGACCCCAACCTGGCCATCATGTTCTCCGGCCTCTGCACGATCCTGTTCCTGCTGGTCGTCAAGAACCGCATCCCCAGCTACCTCGGCACGAGCGCCTCGTTCGTCGGCGGCGTCGCGGCCATCCGCGCGCAGGGCGGCGACTCGGCGCAGGTCACCGGCTCGATCCTGATCGCGGGCCTGGTGCTCGCGCTGGTCGGCGTGCTCGTGCACTTCGGTGGCGCCCGCCTCATCCACGCCGTGCTGCCGCCGGCCGTCACCGGCGCCGTCGTCATGCTGATCGGCTTCAACCTGGCACCGGTCGTCGCGGGCGTCTACTGGCCGCAGGACCAGTGGGTCGGCCTCCTGACGGCCACCTTCGTGGTCGTCGCCGCCGTGATGTTCCCCGGCTTCTGGTCGCGGATCGCGGTCGCCCTCGGCCTGGTGTTCGGCTACCTGGTCTCGTACCTGTTCGACGTCGTGTTCGGGCAGATCAACTCGGTCACGCCGGTCAGCAACGGCGAGGCCGTCCTGCATGACCGCGTCGACCTGTCGGCCGTCGGCGACGCGTCC
>NZ_JBMGQR010000048.1:0-33854 GCF_049059935.1 Solicola agrisoli
GACACCGACTCCCAGGACTACCTGACCAAGCTGTTCGCTGACGACATTGACGGCGCCGAGCTGGTCACCAACAACTCGCGGTGGGGCAGCTTCCGCACCCGCCGTTCGAGCCGCTGGCACGACGGCACCGTGGTGCTGCTCGGCGACGCGGTGCACACCGCGCACTTCTCGGTCGGCTCGGGCACCAAGATGGCGATGGAGGACGCGGTGGTCCTCGCCCAGGAGGTCGCCGCGACGCCGGACGACCTCGCCGGGGCGCTCGACCGGTACGAGGAGACGCGGCAGCCGTCCGTCGCGCGCATCCAGGACGCCGCCGGCCCGAGCCTGGCCTGGTGGGAGCGGTTCGGCGCCTACCAGCGCGAGCTCGACCCGCTGACGTTCGCCTTCCACTTCTTCTCCCGCTCCATCGACGTCGAGAAGATCGCCGAGCGCGACCCCGACCTCGTCGCCGCCGTCCGCGACGTCTGGGCCGCCGAGCACGGGGCACCGCCGCTCGCCACACCTCTGGAGGTCGACGGCAGGCGGTTCGACGGACGGCGCCTCGAGCTCGCCGACGTCACCGCGCCGCTGGTCACCGCTCCGCCGGACGAAGACGGGCTGGCCGCCGCGGCCGAGGCACTTCCCGCGTCCGGGCTCGTGGCCGTCCACGGCGGTACCTCGCTGACCCGGGTGCTCCTGTGCGAGGAGGCCCGCCTGCGACGGGGACTCGTCGCCGTCCTGGTCGACGACCTCGACGACGCCGCCGCCGAGACCGTCCTGCTCGCGGGCCGGGCCGACGCCGTCGCGAGCCCGGAGGAGGCCCGATGACCGAGATCGCGGTCCGCCCGTCCGCCCTGGCCCCGCTGCTCGACCCCGAGGGCGTCGCCGTGGTCGGTGCGTCCACCGATCCCACCAAGCTGGGTGGGGTGATGGCCGCCGCCCTCGGCGCCTTCTCGCGACCCGTCGCCCTGGTGAACGCCCGCTCCACCGGCGACGACGGGACGCACCCCAGCCTCGAGGCCGCGGCGTCCGCCGTCGACGCGAGGTTGGACCTCGCCGTCCTCTGCGTGCCCGCCGCCGTCTGCGCCGACGTGATCCGTGACGCCGCCCGCGTCGGCGTCCGCGCCGCCCTCGTCTGCGCCGGCGGGTTCGCCGAGGCCGGCGGCGAGGGAGTGGAGCACCAGCGGCGCCTCGCCGAGGCCGCACACGAGACCGGCGTCCGCGTCCTGGGCCCCAACACCTCCGGGTTCTTCGTCCCCGGCCTGGGCCTGCGAGCCAGCTTCGTCCCCGGCGTCGCCTCGTTGCAGGCCGGCGCCGTAGGCGTCGTCGCGGCGAGCGGAGGCGTCAACCACGCGCTCGCGTTCGCCCTCCAGCGCGCCGGCGCGGGCCTCTCGCTCGGGGTCGGCATCGGCGCGGGGTTCGACGTGACGTCGGCCGACGTCGTCGGGCACCTCGCCGACGACCCGGCGACGCGGGCCATCGCGCTGCACGTCGAGACCGTCGCCGACGGGGACGCGCTGCTGGCCGTCGTCCGTCGCGCCACCACGGCCACGCCGGTCGTGGCTCTCGTCGTGGGCCAGAACGACGTGGGCGACTTCGCCCGCTCGCACACCGGCGCGCTCGCGACGTCGTGGCGCACCACCCGCGCCCTCCTCGCCCAGGCCGGTGCCGTCGTCGTGGACGACGAGGACGCGCTCGTCACCGCCGTCACCACGCTCGCCCGCACCCGGCTCGAGCCCCTGGCCGACCCGGGCGTCGCCCTGGTCACCGGCCAGGCCGGCCCGGGTCTGCTCGTCGCCGACGCGCTGCAGGGCGCGGGCGTCTCGATGCCGGTGCTGTCCGACCGCACGCAGGCGCGCCTCGGCGAGCTGCTGCCGCCGATCACCTTCCAGTCCAACCCGGTCGACACCGGCCGCCCCGGGCCGCGCCACGTCGAGGTGGTCGAGGCGGTGGCGGCCGACGACGGCATCGACCTGATGGCCGTCTACGGCCTCACCGAGCCGGTCGTCGACCTGCCCGCCACCGTCGCGCAGGCCCGCCTCGGCGACGTGCGCGCCGTCGTCGGCCTCGACGGGCCCGAGGACGAGGTCGCCGTCGGCCGCCTCACCGCCGACGAGCAGGGCGTCACGCTCGTCACCGGCGCCACGTCGCTGGCGCGCGGCGTCACCGCGCTAGTCGACGACTCACGCGCCCGGCACCGCTCCGAGGGCGACGGCCCCACCGTGGACGCCGTCGACCTCCCGGACGGACCGTGGGACGAGGCCGTCGCCAAGGACCTGCTCGGACGGCTCGGCGTCCCGACGCCGCCGCGAGCGGTCTGCGCCGACCGGCGGGCCGCCCACGACGCCCTCGACCGGCTGACGGTGCCCGTCGCGGTCAAGATCTGCGACCCCGACGTCCTGCACAAGAGCGACGTCGGGGGAGTGCACCTCGGCGTGCGCTCGCACGACGACCTCGACGAGGCGCTCGACCGGCTCGCCGACCTCGGCGACGGACCGTGGCTGGTGGAGGAGATGGCCGCGGGCGGCGTCGACCTGGTGGTCGGAGCCCGCCGCGACCCCGTGTTCGGGCCGGTCGTCCTGGTGGGTCTCGGCGGCACCGCCACCGAGGTGCTGGCCGACGTCGCGATCGCGTCCGTGCCCGCCACTTCGCGCCAGCTGGTCGCGCTGCCGGACGACCTGCGGACCCGCGCGCTCCTCGACGGCCACCGCGGCGGCCCGAGCGTCGACCGCGACGAGCTGGCCCGTGTGCTCGCGGCGCTCGGCGGCCTGCTCCTCGAGCACGACGACCTCGCCGAGGTCGAGATCAACCCCCTGCGGGCCACGCACGACGGGCTCCTCGCCCTCGACGCCGTGCTGGTGGCCCGTTCCGACGCCGACCGAGAGGACTGAGCACCGTGGAGCACACGAGCCAGGGCACCGTCCCGTGGCCCGACGACGTCGCCGAGCGCTACCGACGGGAGGGCTACTGGGAGGGACGCCCGATCGGCGACCTGCTGTGGGAGGTCGCCGACGGCGCCGCCGACCGCGTCGCCGTGGTCGACGGCGGCACCCGCCTGACGTACGCCGAGCTCGTCGACCGCGCCGACGCCGCCGGCGGCCGGCTGCTCGACGCCGGGTTGCGAGCCGACGACCGCGTGCTGGTGCAGCTGGCCAACGGATGGCAGTTCGTCGTGCTCGTCCTCGCGCTCGCCCGCACGGGCATCGTCCCGGTGATGGCGCTGCCGGCCCACCGTCGCCACGAGCTGCTTCACCTCGCCGAGGTGTCGCAGGCCCGCGCGATCGCCGTCCCCGACGTGCTGCGCGACTTCGACCACCAGCAGCTCGCGCACGACCTCGTCGACGAGCTCCCCGACCTCGAGGTCGTCTTGGTCGACGGAGTCCCGCGCGACGGCGCCCTCGGCCTCGACGGACTGCTAGCCCCCGCCGACGACGCCGCGGCCGCCCGCGCGCGTCTCGACGCCGTCGCCCCCGATCCCGGGTCGCCGTTCTGCTTCCTGATCTCCGGCGGCACCACCGGCCTGCCCAAGCTGATCACCCGCACGCACGACGACTACGTCTGCAACCTGCGCTGGACGTCGCGCACGGCCGAGCTCGCCGCGGAGGACGTGTACCTCGGCACGCTGCCGGCCAGCCACAACTTCCCCCTCGCCTGCCCGGGCATCCTCGGCACGCTGCTCGTGGGCGGCCGGGTGGTCATGCTGCCCAGCCCCGAGCCCGTCCGCGCGTTCGCCGCGATCGAGGCCGAGGGCGTCACCGTCACGGCCGCCGTGCCCGCCGTCGCCCAGAAGTGGGTGGAGCACCAGCAGACCGTGGGAGGCGACCAGCTGCGCAGCCTGCGCGTCCTGCAGGTGGGCGGGTCGCGGATGCCCGACGAGATCGCCCGCCTGGTGCGACCGGTGCTGGGCTGCACGCTGCAGCAGGTGTTCGGGATGGCCGAGGGCCTGATCAACACCACCCGGCTCGACGACCCCGACGACGTCGTCTGCACCACCCAGGGGCGGCCGGTGTGCCCGGCCGACGAGGTGCGCGTCCTCGACCCGTTCGGCCAGGACCTGCCCGACGGCGAGCCCGGCGCGATCTTCACCCGCGGCCCCTACACGCCGCGCGGCTACTACCGCGCCGCCGAGCACAACGGACGCGCCTTCATCGACGGGGGCTGGTACGGCAGCGGCGACGTCGTCGTCCGTCACCCCGACGGGAACCTCGTCGTGCACGGCCGCGACAAGGACATGATCAACCGCGGCGGGGAGAAGATCTCGGCCGAGGAGGTCGAGAGCCTGCTGTACCGCACCGAGGCGATCGAGATCGCGGCCGCGGTGTCGATGCCCGACCCGGTGCTCGGGGAGCGGTTGTGCGTCTACGCCGTGCCCAAGCCGGGGGCGACGATCACCCTCGACCAGGTGCGCCGGTGCTTCGAGGACGCCGGTGTCGCCGCGTTCAAGATCCCCGAGCGGCTCGAGGTCGTCGAGGTCCTGCCGATGACCAAGGTCGGCAAGATCGACAAGAAGGCGCTCCGCGAGGACATCAGCGGACGGATGGCCGAGGCCACCGTCCCCACCCGACAGGAGGCACGATGACCACCCAGGCCGACCACCCCACCGAGGCCGAGCAGCGTGAGCTCGACCGGCTCTACGCCGACTTCGAGGCCGAGAACCTGATGCCGCTGTGGACGCAGCGCGAGGGCCTGATGCCCGAGTCGCCCACACCACAGGCGATCCCGCACGTCTGGCGCTGGGACACCCTGCTGCCGCTGGCCGAGCGTGCCGGCGACCTCGTGCCCGTGGGCCGCGGCGGCGAGCGTCGCGCGATCGCGCTGGCCAACCCCGGCCTCGGCGGTCGGCCCTACGCCACCCCGACGCTGTGGGCCGCCATCCAGTACCTCGGCGGCCACGAGGTGGCGCCGGAGCACCGGCACTCCCAGAACGCGTTCCGGTTCGTCGTCGAGGGCGAGGGCGTCTGGACGGTCGTCAACGGCGACCCGGTCGCGATGCGTCGCGGCGACTTCCTGCTGACGCCGGGCTGGAACTTCCATGGCCACCACAACGAGACCGACCGGCCGATGGCCTGGATCGACGGCCTCGACATCCCGTTCGTGCACTACACCGACACGGCGTTCTTCGAGTTCGGCTCGGACCGCGTCACCGACGAGTCGACCCCCGACATCTCGCGGTCCGAGCAGCTGTGGGCCAATCCCGGTCTGCGTCCGCTGTCGGGCCTGCGCGACACCGTCTCGTCGCCGCTGGGCGCGTACCGGTGGGAGCACACCGACCGAGCGCTCGCGAACCAGCTCGAGCTCGAGGCGCAGGGCTTCCCGGCCACGGTCGAGCAGGGCCACGCCGCGATCCGCTACGTCAACCCCACCACCGGCGGCGACGTGATGCCCACGATCCGCGCGGAGTTCCACCGGCTGAAGGCGGGCGTGCAGACGCGTGTGCGCCGCCAGGTGGGCTCCAGCGTCTACCAGGTCTTCGAGGGACGCGGCGCGTTCGTCCTCGACGGCCAGTCCCTCCGGGTGGAGCGCGGCGACCTCGTCGTCGTGCCGTCCTGGACCCCCTTCAGCCTGCAGAGCGAGGACGGGCTCGACCTGTTCGCGTTCGGCGACCAGCCCATCGTCGAGCGGCTCGCGCTCGACCGCACCTACGTGGAGGACGACACCGCATGAGGCTCGTGACCCTGAGGACCGCCGACGGACACCGGGCGGGCCGGCTCGACGACGACGTCGTCACCGAGATCGACGCCACCGACGTCGGCGCCCTGCTCGCCCGCGACGACTGGCGTGCCGTCGCTGAGGCGGCGTCCGGCAGGCAGCACGCCTGGGCCGACGTCGACCTCGCACCCGTGGTGCCCGCGCCGGGCAAGATCGTCTGCGTCGGCCTCAACTACCGCACCCACATCCTCGAGATGGGGCGCGACCTGCCCGAGCACCCGACCCTGTTCGCCAAGTTCACCGACACCCTGGCGGGCCCGTACGACGACGTCCTGCTCCCGCCCGAGGACGACACCGTCGACTGGGAGGCCGAGCTGACCGTCGTGGTGGGCAAGACCGTCCGTCGCGTCGACGAGGCCGGCGCCGCGGCCGCGATCGCGGGCTACACCGTCGCCAACGACGTCTCGATGCGCACCTGGCAGAACCGCACCAAGGAGTGGCTGCAGGGCAAGGCGTGGGAGGCCTCGACCCCGGTCGGGCCGGCGCTCGTCACGACCGACGAGTGGGAGCCGGGCCCGGCGATCTGGACCGCCGTCGACGGCGAGCGCACCCAGGAGTCCGTCACGAGCGACCTCGTCCACGGCCCGCTCGCGCTGGTCTCCTACGTCTCGACGCTGGTGACGCTGCGCCCGGGCGACCTCATCCTCACCGGCACGCCCGGCGGCGTCGGGCACGCCCGCAAGCCCCCGCGCTACCTCGCCGACGGCCAGACCCTCGCGACGGGCGTCGACGGTCTCGGCGAGCTCCGCAACCGCGTCGTCACCGAGAAGGTCGGCTGAGCGGTGGTCGCACGCGTCGACCAGGCCACCGACCCGCAGGTGCGTGACGACCTCGCGCTCGTGCGCCTCGGCACGGCCTACTACCGGCGCGTGCTCGCGTCGGTGTCGGACGCGGCGCTCGACGGCCCCAGCCTGCTGCCGGGCTGGACGCGACGGCACCTGACGGCCCACGTGGGGTACAACGCCCGTGCGCTGGCGCGCCTCGTCGAGTGGGCCGCGTCGGGAGTGGAGAACCCGATGTACCCCTCCCCGGGCGCACGCAACGAGGAGATCGAGCTCGGTGCCACCTTGAACCCGGCGGCGCTGCGCAACCTCAGCGAGCACGCGGCGATCGACCTCGACGTCCGCTGGCGCGACCTGCCGGCCGACCGCTGGGACGTCCCGGTCGTCACCGCGCAGGGCCGCACCGTCCCGGTCGCGGAGACCGTCTGGATGCGCTCGCGCGAGGTGTGGCTGCACGCCGTCGACCTCGACGCCGGCGGCCGGCTCGCCGACGTGCCCGAGCCGGTGCTCGGCCGGCTCCTCGGTGACGTCGTCGGGGCCTGGTCGCGTCGCGGCGAGGCCGTCGGGCTCGTGGTCGAGACCGACGGTGGCCGCCGGCTCGGTGACGTCGACGCCGCCTCGCCGCGGGTGGTCTCCGGCCCGCTGCGCGCCGTCGTCGGATGGGCCACCGGGCGGGGGACGCTGCGCGCGGACGGCGTCGACGTGCCCGCGGCGCCACGGTGGATCTGAGCGCGACGACGTCGCCGCGCCCGCACGGGGCCCGGACCCTCACCGGTCCGGGCGGCATGATGGGGCCCGTGGCCACCCGACCCCGCTCGCTGATCCTCGACCTGTTCGGCGACTACCTCCGGTACACCGACGCCGAGGTGCGCCTGGGCCAGCTCTCCACCCTGATGGGCGACTTCGGGGTGGCGCCGGCGACCGTCCGGGTGACGGTGTCGCGGCTGCGGCGCGAGGGCTGGTTCACCACGCGACGCGACGGGCGCGAGACCGTCTACCGCCTGAGCGACTCGATGCTCGACGTGCTCGAGACCGGGCGGCGACGGATCTTCGCCACCACCCCCACCACGTGGGACGGCACCTGGACGATGGTGATCTACCAGGTCTCGGAGTCCGAGCGGCAGGGGCGCGAGCACCTGCGCAAGCAGCTGGCCTGGAACGGGTTCGGACCGCTCACCACGTCCACCTGGCTGGCGCCGGGCGACCGGCGCTCCGAGGCCGGGGCGCTGGTCGCCGACGTCGCGGCCGCGCAGGTCGACGTCCTCACGTGCCGCACCGACGACCTCGACCGCGACCTCGACCTCGCGCGCCGCTGCTGGGACCTCGACGCGCTCGCCGACGAGTACCGAGCCTTCGACGCCGGGAACCGTCCGCTGCTCGACCGGGTCGACGCCCTCACGGGAGCAGACGCACTGGTCGCCCGGACCGACCTCGTGGCCACCTACCGCCACTTCCCCTTCCAGGACCCCCGACTGCCCCCGCAGCTGCGGCCGGCCGGGTGGCCCGGCGAGGCCGCCCACGACCTGTTCGCGGCCGCGCACGAGCGTCTCGGACCGGCGGCGCGCGACCACGTGGCGTCGGTGCTCGGCCGCGCGGTCCACGTCTCCTGACCCCCGCCCCCAATCTGAAACAAATCCTCACCGGTCGCAGTAAAAGCGTAACGTGACGCGGGTCATGTCGTTGATGTCCGTGAGGCGGTGATCCGCGAGCTTCGCGCACCCTGCGCGGACGGGTCCGGGCCTCGGGGAGGTCTGCGATGAGACGGAGCAATCGGATCGCGGCGTCGGCGCTGGCGTGCCTGCTGGGTGCGTCGGTGCTCGGGGCCGTGCCGGTGTCGGCCGAGGCCGAGGACACCGAGGGGGCGCGGCCCAACCTGGCCGGGCCCGACCTGCTGCGGGCGCCCGCGGTCGACGCGGCGCAGCTGCAGAACACCGGTGTGTGGGAGGCCGACCCGATCGGTGTCTGCATGACCAGTGCGTACAGCCGGGGCGAGTACGTCCACCAGGGCTGCGTGTACGACGACCAGGGCGGCGGCAACCAGTACCGCTGGCCGCTCGACACGATCCTGCGCAACTACACCTATCCCGAGGACGACGTCTACCGTCGCAACGCCGCCGACATCCTCGAGGTCCGCGCCAAGCCGCTGGCCGACGCGACGGCCTTCCGGATCACGATGAACACCATGACCGACCCGACGCTGACGGGCCTCACGCTCGCGCTCGGCGACTCGCCGTCACCGCGGCCGGCCCCCTACGGCGCCAACACGGTGCTGCCGGCCGAGCAGTTCGTCACCGTCAACGGCACCGACGGCGACATCACCGACGCCGCCACCGGCGAGTCGCTCGGCTCCCCGCAGGTGAGCGTCGACCGCGAGCGCCGGCAGGTCGAGATCCGGGTGCCGCACAGCACGTTCGACCCGACCGGGCAGACCTCGGTGCGACTCGCGGCGGCCGCGGGCCTGTGGGACCGCGAGAACGACCGCTACCTGGTTCCGGCCGCCACCCCCAGCCCGACCCGTCCCGGCGGCGCGGTCGTGGGCGACTCCACGCCCTCGGCGTTCTTCGACACCGCGTTCCGCTTCGACGAGCCGTTCGAGGCCCCCTACCGCGACAACGACCAGAAGCGGGCGATCGCCGACGGCGACATCTCCGCCTTCCACGCCGACGTCGACTTCACCAAGCTCGCCGCGGGCACCGAGGACATGAGCGGCGTCCCGACCACCGGCTACATGACGCGCGTCTTCGCCACCGGCTCGGAGAAGGCCCAGGGTCGTCGCGTCCCCAGCGACCCCGGCGGCCCGCCCGCCGGCGCCGGCACCCAGCAGGGCGGCCTGCAGACCGGTACCGGCGAGGGTGCGGCCGACGGCTTCAGCCTGCAGTTCGGCTGGGTCTGCCGCGACGACTGCGTCTCGGACCTCCCGGGCCGGATGCAGCGGTACATGGTCTACGTGCCCGAGGCCGCCCCGCCCGCCGACGGCTACTCCTCGATGGTCTGGACGAACGGCTACGCCCTGCGCCCCGGCGACGACGTCGAGGGGGAGGACGACCTCTACCAGAGCTTCGCCCGACGTCCGGGCGACCCGACGATGGTGATCGATGTCGACGCCCGCGGCAACGAGCAGTGGTTCTACGGCGACTCCGGAGCCGCGGTCTTCGAGGCGATCGCCGACGCGCGTCGTCACTACGACCTCGACACCGAGCGCACCGCGATGGGCGGGTTCTCCAGCGGCGGCTACGGGGCGAACAAGCTGTCGCTGCAGTTCCCCGACGTGTTCAGCAAGGCGTTCATCTGCGACGGCCTGGACCGTGCGGCGTCGTTCCCCGGCGTCAACGGCGTGGCCGACACGCTGCCGATCGACACCGTCACCCAGCACGAGCCGGGTTCCAAGCTCACCCCGCTGCTGCCGAGCCGGCGCAACCAGCCGGTGATGGAGTGGGCCGGCCTGAACGACGACTTCATCCCGTACCCGATCACCCGTGAGCGTGCGAACGCCTACGCGCTCGGCGACTACGACTACGAGTTCATCAGCTGGGCCGGGCTCGCCGCCGAGCACCTGGTGATGTGCAAGAACGGGATGTGGGACCTCGCCACCAAGTGGTACGGCGACGAGAAGCGCGCCGTCGACCCGCACCACGTCACCTACGTGCGCAACCCGCAGATGGACGACCCGGAGTCGGGCCTCGTCGGCGACCGGGCCTACTGGGTCAGCGACATCGAGAACCGTGACGACGAGCTCGGCACGATCGACGTCGTCTCCGCGGGCCAGGGCGTCACCGACCCCGAGCTGAGCACCAGGACCGCCGAGCTCGGCACCCAGAAGGGCACCTTCTCGCCGGTCAACCCCTACACGCGGGAGGCCCGGGACCGGGGCGAACCGGTCCCGGCTCCGCGCAGGGACGAGCTGCGGATCACCTCGCAGAACGTCGAGTCGATCACGATCGACCCGGAGCGGGCAGGGGTGACCTGCGACGCCGACCTCGTCGCTCGGACCGACGGTCCGCTCCGCGTGACCCTCACCGGGTGCGGCGACGCCGTCGTCGTCGGTGAGGACGGCACGCCGGGGGACCCGCCCGCCGACCTGCCGGGCCTGCCGCAGCTGCCCACCGATGTGCTCGGCGACCTGCCCCTGCCGCCGGAGCTGGGCGTCCAGGTCCCGCAGCTGCCGCTGCAGGGTCTGCCGCCGGTGCGGTTCCCCCCGAACACCGGGGACCCGCGCCCCTAGCGGCCAGGGCGTCGAGCGGCCGGAGGTCACCGACCTCCGGCCGCTCGGGTCCGGCGGCCTCGAGGTCCTGGGTCTGTCGTGAGCAAGAGCGAGGCGCGTCCCGTGAAGGTGTGACCTGGATCACGTCAATCTCGGTTTCGTCTGTTTCGGGTACATCGGTCATCAAGATGGATGAGACTGGCTCGATGGATGCACACACCACCCGTCGGGCTGAGCGTTGGGGTGCGTGGGGCCTGACGTCCGTCGTGGTCCTGACGCTGGCGGCGGCCGGGTTCACCCGCGAGCTGGCGGCGGGCGTGCTCGTCGCGGCGACCGCCGCCCTGGTCGTGGGCCTCGTCGCGGCCCGGGTGAGGCCGCCCGGCAACCGCCGACGGTGGCTGATGCGGTGGCCGCTGGCCGCCCTGGCGTACCTCGTCGCCTTCGGGCAGCTGGCGCCGACGGCGGGCTCGTTGGCCGCCGGCTTCTACGTGGTGGTGTTCGTCTACATCGGCATCGTCGCCCACGCCCGGGTGGGGCTGCTCCTGCTGCCCGTCCCCGCGCTCGCGATCTGGTCGGTGCTCGACCTGCCCACCTCGCAGGCCGTCGTCCGGCTGAGCGCGGCCATGCTCGCCGTCGCGATGGCCAGCCAGATGCCCGCCCGGTTGATGGAGTCCCTCGCCCAGCGGCGCCGGGAGCTCGCGCTCGAGCACGAGGCCGTGCTGGCGGCGCAGAGCCAGGCCACGGCGCAGGCCTCCAAGTTCAGCCGGGTGTTCGAGGTCAGCCCCGTGGGCATGGGGCTGGCCGACGAGCACGGTCGCTTCGCCGAGGTCAACCCCGCCCTGAGCGACCTGCTCGGACGCTCGCCCGCCGAGCTGATCGGCTCGGGCGCCGAGCCGTTCCTGCACCCCGACGACCGCGCCGAGAACGGGCGCGTCGAAGAGCTGATGGACGCCAGCGAGGACGGCGTCGTCGAGCTCGACCAGCGCTTCGTGCGGCCCGACGGCTCCGTGGTGAGCACCTGGGTCACCCTCTCGCCCATCAGCGGGCCCGACGGCGAGCGGTGGACGATGGCGCACGTCATCGACGTCACCGACCGCAGCCGGGCCGAGGACGAGGCCAGGCACGCCCAGCTGCTCACCGAGGTGGTCGCGCGCATCGCCCAGGCGACCCAGCGCGCGGACGACCCGCGACCGGTGGCGATCGACGGCATGGCCGAGCTCACCGGGGCCGACGCCGTCTTCGTCATCGAGGAGGGGACGCCGGGCGTCCTCGTGGTCACCCACGCCCGCGGGGCCGATGTCCGGGGCACCGAGATGAGGCTGGACCGCCTCTCGGTCACCTCGCACGTGTGGTCGACGGGGGAGTCGCACGCCGTGGCCGACCTCGCCGCCGACCCGATGGTCAACCCCGCGCTCGCGCAGCTCGTCGCGGCGCACTCGGCCCTGTGGCAGCCGGTGACGGGCGCCGACGGCACCGTCGCGGTCCTGATGGCCGCCTGGCGCAGCCCGACCGACCTCGCACCGCACCGCGACACCATGGCCGCGCTGGCCACCGAGGTCGCCGCGGCCCTCACCGCCGAGGGCATGCGGGTGGCGCTGGAGAGGACGGCGGTGACCGACGGCCTGACCGGGCTCCTCAACCGGCGCGGCTGGGACCGGTCCGTGGCGCCCCTGATGGCGCAGACGCTGGACCGCGCGCAGACGATGGTGCTCGCCATGGTCGACCTCGACCACTTCAAGGCCTACAACGACTCGCACGGACACGGTGCCGGCGACGACCTGCTGGTGGCGGTGGCCGACCTGCTCACCTCGACGCTGCGGACCTCCGACGTCGTCAGTCGCTGGGGAGGCGACGAGCTGGCCGCGGCGCTACCCGCGTGCGACCTCGACGCCGCGCGGTCCATCTTCGAACGGTTCCGCGCCGAGATGCCGGCCGGACAGACGTGCTCGGTGGGCCTGACCGCCTGCCGACCGGGTGAGACCGTCGCCCAGGCGATGGCACGCGCGGACGCCGACCTCTACGCCGCCAAGGCCGCCCGACCGTCGGTGGAGCGATGACCGCCTCCGCCGAGCTGTCACCGGTCGAGGTCGTCGCGCGCTGGGACGTCGTCTCGGTCTACCAGCCGGTGGTCGACCTGCGCACCGGGCGGACGGTCGGCTGCGAGGCGCTCGCCCGCGGCGCGCGCGGGTCGGGCCTGGAGTCGCCCGCCGAGCTGTTCGCGGCCGCCGCCGCGGCCGACGACGTGCACGAGCTGGACTGGCAGTGCCGCCTGGCCGCCGTCCGCGGGCTGGGGGACACGACCGTGCCCCCGGGCTCCCTGCTGCTGGTGAACGTCGAGCCGACCGCGCTCGAGCACCCCGACACCGCGTGGGTCGGCCTGCTCGCGGCCGAGGCGCGACGTCGCGGCTGGCAGCTCGCCGTCGAGATCACCGAGCGGCAGGTGTCGGACGACCCGGCCTGCCTGCTGGCGTTCCGCCGCCGCCTCCGAGCCGAGAACGTCCTGCTGGCCATCGACGACGTCGGCGCCGACCCGGCGTCCCTGGCCATGATGCCGCTGCTCGAGCCCGACATCGTCAAGCTCGACATGCGGCTCGTCCAGGCTCGACCGAGCATGGACATCGCGCGCATCCTGGCCGCGGTCAACGCCGAGGCCACCCGCTCGGGCTGCCTGGTCGTCGCCGAGGGCATCGAGACCGCCGAGCAGTCCGAGATCGCCGCCTCGATGGGGGCACGGCTGGGCCAGGGCTGGTGGTTCGGACGCCCCGGCGCGCTGCCCGTCGCTGACGGGATCGCTCCGCTGACGGTCGCCGAGCTCGCCCGCCCGCGCGTCGACATGCTGCACACCCGTACCCCGTGGGACCTCGTCCGTCACGAGCCGTCCGTCCGGCGCGGGGCAAAGCCGCTGCTGGCGGCGATGAGCGAGTACATCGAGGACCAGGCCCTGATCGGGGACGCCACCGCCGTGCTGGTCGGCGCGTTCCAGCACCGCGACTACGTCAAGCCCCGCGTGGTCCGTCGTTGGAGCGAGCTCGCCGGCGGCACGCACCTCACCGCGATGATCGCCGAGCTGCTCGACGACGCCCCGGCCGCGGGCCTCAGGGCCGCCTCGATCGCGGCGTCGGACCCGCTGCGGCACGAGTGGACCGTCGCCTTGATCACCGCGCACCACGGGGTGGCGCTCGTCGCGCACGACGTGGGCGACACCGGTGCGGAGGCCGACCGGCGGTTCGACTTCGTCGTCACCTACGACCGCGAGGTCGCGCTGAAGGTCTGCCGCAGGCTCACCGCCTACCTCTGACCGGTCCGCACGGGGGCGCGAGGTCCTCAGAGGGGGATCGACAGGCCCTGAATCGGCGGTGCCGTCTGCGCCATGGTGGAGGCAGACCGCAGCCGTCACGCCGTCGTCGTGGCCGGTTCGAACAGGAGGAGCCCATGGCCCGCACCAGCATCGACATCACGGTCCCCGACCTCACCGGCACCCGCGCCGTCCTGACGGGCGGGAGCGACGGCATCGGGCTCGGCATCGCCAGACGGCTCGCCTCGGCGGGCGCCGACCTGGTGCTGCCCGTCCGCAACCGGGCCAAGGGTGAGGCCGCGGTCGCCGCGATCCGCGCCGAGGCGCCCGACGCGACCGTCAGCCTCCGTTCGCTCGACCTGTCGTCGCTCGCGTCCGTCGCCGCGCTCGGCGAGACGCTGCGCGAGGAGGGCGACCCGATCCACCTGCTGGTCAACAACGCGGGCGTGATGTCGCCGCCCGAGCTGCAGCGGACCGTCGACGGGTTCGAGGTGCAGCTCGGCACGAACCACCTCGGGCACGTGGCCCTGGTGGCGCACCTGATGCCGCTGCTGCGCGCCGGCCGGGCCCGCGTCACGTCGCAGACGAGCGTCGCCGCCGCCCGCGGGTCGATCAACTGGGACGACCCGGACTGGCGGCGGTCCTACGACGCGATGGCCGCCTACCAGCAGTCCAAGATCGCCGTCGGGCTGTTCGGGCTCGAGCTCGACCGACGCAGCCGGGCCGGCGGCTGGGGCGTGTCGAGCAACGTGTCGCACCCGGGCGTCGCCCCGACGAGCCTGCTCGCCGCGCGGCCCGAGCTGGGCCGCGGCTCCGACACGCTCAGCGTGCGGGTGATCCGCGCCCTGTCCAGGGCCGGGATCCTGGTCGGGACGGCACGTACGGCGGCGCTCCCGGCGTTGCTCGCGGCGACCTCGCCGGATGCCGAGGGCGGCCGGCTCTACGGGCCCCGCGGCCTGCAGCACCTCGGTGGCGCGCCGGCCGAGCAGCAGCTCTACGCCCCGTTGCGCAGCGAGGACGACGCGCGGCGCCTGTGGACGCTCTCCGAGGAGCTGGCCGGTGTCACGTTCCCCGGTGTCGCCGCAGGCTCCGAGGCGCCCTCCGGGGAGTCGGCGTGATCGACCGGCCCGGCCTGGCGGCGTTCGTCCGCCACCGACGCGAGTCGCTCCAGCCCGAGGACGTCGGCCTGCCGCGCGGCCAGCGGCGCCGGACGTCGGGTCTGCGGCGCGAGGAGGTGGCGGCCCTGTGCCACATGTCCACCGACTACTACACGCGGATCGAGCGCGAGCGCGGCCCGCACCCGTCGTCGCAGATGATCGCCGCGATGGCGCAGGGGCTCCACCTGTCGCTCGACGAGCGCGACCACCTGTTCCGGCTCGCCGGCCACGAGCCGCCGTCGCGCGGCTCCGACGGCCGTCACGTCGGCCCGGGCCTGCTGCGCATCCTCGACCGGCTCGGCGACACGGCCGCCGAGATCATCACCGAGGTGGGGGAGACGCTGCGCCAGACCCCGCTCGGCGTCGCGCTCACCGGTGACGCGACGCGGTGGTCGGGGCCCGAGCGCAGCCTCGGGTTCCGGTGGTTCGCCGTGCCCGAGTCGCGGTCGGTGTACCACCCGGACGACCACCGGTTCATGTCGCGGCTGTTCGCGTCGGGGCTGCGGGAGGTCGTCGCGCGGCGCGGCCCCGGCTCGCACCCCGCGCGGCTCGCCGGCCAGCTGCTCGGCAGGAGCGAGGAGTTCGCCGAGCTCTGGGACGCCCACGAGGTGGGCCTGCGCCCGAAGGAGACCAAGCGCCTCGTGCACCCCGAGGTGGGCACCGTCGAGCTGCACTGCCAGACCCTGCTCGATCCCGAGCAGTCGCACCACCTGCTGGTCTACACGGCCGTGCCGGGCAGCGAGAGCCACGAGAAGCTCCAGCTGCTCTCGGTCATCGGCGCGCCCTCGGCGCACTGAGCCTGCCGACACGGCGCGTGGGCGCCGGGTGAATCGGCGTATGACCGTGTGGGCTGGTCATACGCCGATTCCCCGGTCCGAGTGGGGCCGTCAGCGGTCGATCAGCTGCTGCATCTGCTCGGAGTACCGCTCGCCCTGGACGTCGATGAGCGCCGCGGCGGCGGTGAGGTCGGCCACCTCGTCGGCGGTCAGGTCGAGCGACACCGCCCCGACGTTCTCGCGGACGCGGCTCGACTTGGTGGTGCCGGGGATGGGCACGATCCACGGCTTCTGCGCGAGGATCCAGGCCAACGCGACCTGCGCGCGGGTGACGCCGCGGTCGTCGGCGAGCCGGCCGACGAGGTCGACGACGCCCTGGTTGGCCTCGCGCGCCTCGGCCGAGAACCGCGGCAGGCTGCCACGGATGTCGTTGTCGGCGAACGTCGTGGTCGAGTCGATCGCGCCGGTGAGGAACCCGCGTCCGAGCGGGCTGAACGGCACGAACCCGATGCCGAGCTCCTCCAGGGTGGGCAGCACCGACTCCTCGGGCTCGCGCCACCAGAGCGAGTACTCGCTCTGCAGGGCGGTGACCGGCTGCACCGCGTGGGCGCGGCGGATCGTGCCCGCGCCCGCCTCGGACATGCCGAAGTGCCGCACCTTGCCCGCGTCGATCAGCTCCTTGACGGCGCCGGCGACGTCCTCGATCGGCACGTCGGGGTCGACGCGGTGCTGGTAGAGCACGTCGATCCGGTCGGTGCGCAGGCGCCTCAGCGACGCCTCGGCCACCGCGCGGACGTTCTCGGGGCGACTCGTGACGCCGACCTGCGTGCCGTCGGCGTCGAAGTCGAAGCCGAACTTGGTGGCGATGACGACCTGGTCCCGCACCGGGGCGAGGGCCTCGCCGAGGAGCTCCTCGTTGGTGAACGGGCCGTACGCCTCGGCGGTGTCGAACAGCGTGACGCCCTGGTCGACGGCGTCGCGGAGCACCGCGACCATCTCGTCGTGGTCGCCGGCCGGGCCGAGACCGTGGCTCATGCCCATGCATCCCAGGCCGATGGCCGAGACCTCGAGCCCGCTGCTGCCGAGCTGTCGCTTCTCCATGCTGGTCTCCTTCACGCGTCGTGGGTGGTCCTCCACCCTGAGTCAACCCGGCGACGGCGGCTCGAGGAAGGTCCTGCCAGAGCCCCCCTCCGTCGAGTGGCGCACGTCCGTGCCCGAGTGGCGCAGATTCGGGGTGTCCGACGCGTGTCGAGGCCGGTTTTGCGCCACTCGGCGGTGGACATGGGGCGCGGGGCGTGGGGCTGGCGGTGGGGGTGTGGGGTCTAGCGGGGGCGGCGGCCGAAGCGGACGCGTGCGCCGGCGAGGGTGAGGGTGAGGAGCGGGCGGAAGCCGGTGAGGAACGCCAGGGAACCGCCGGGGTCGACGGTCCACCGCGCGGACGCGACGCCCAGCCGGGCGGTCGCGCGGACGGGCGTGCGACGACGCGTCCCCGCCCACGACTGCGACACCGAGAACGTCAGGGGCAGCGCGAACGGGAGGCGGACGCGTCGGCCGAGGCTCACCGAGGCGATGCCGGGGGCGTCGTGACGGCCGGGTGCGACGTCGAAGGTCGCGAGGTCCTTGGGGATGCCCCACAGGGCGCGGCCGCCGTCGCGGGAGGCCTCGCTGTCGACCCAGATGTGGGTGATGGAGACCCCCGGGCGCAGGCCGTCGCGCACCAGGACGGTGCTCATCACCTCCTCGTAGACGAGCGGGCTGGGCGGCTCGTAGGAGAAGAACGCCACGCCCACCACCGACCACGGTCCGACCCGCAGCACGCGCGAGCCCGGCGCGTGGGGGAGCGGTGCGTCGCGCACCAGGTGCACGGCGACGACGGCGCGCGCGTGCAGGTGCCACGGCTCGGGCGGGTAGGAGGTCACGCCGCCCACTCGAAGTCGTCGGGGTCGAGGCGGCCGGTCAGCTGCTCGTAGGGCCGCACCCGACCGGGCCAGTTCGAGCTGATCCGCCCCGACGCCTCGCGGTACCAGCTGGCGCAGTGCGTCCAGACGGTGCGGCGCAGACGCGCCTGCAGACGGTCGTCGAACTCCCGGGCCACCTCGCGTCGCACCTCGACGGCCCGGGCGCCGCGGCGTCCGAGCTGGTCGACCGCCTGGCGGACGTAGCGGGCCTGCGCCTCGAGCATGCCGACCACCGAGCTGGACCCGGTGTTGGTGTTCGGCCCGTAGAGCACGAACAGGTTCGGGAAGCCCGGCACGCAGGTGCCGAGGTAGGCGTAAGCGCCGCCCGCCCACTCCTGCGCCAGGGTGCGTCCGCCGCGTCCACGCACCTCGATGCTCGCCAGGAACGGCTGGGTGAGGAAGCCCGTCCCGAGCACGATCGCGTCGGCCGGCACCAGGCCGGCGGTGGTGCGCACGCCGTCGGCGGTCACCTCGACGATCGGCTCGGTGACGAGGTCGACGTCGGGACGGGCGAACGTCGGCAGGTAGTCGTTGGAGAACAGCAGGCGCTTGCACCCGGCGGGGTGGTCGGGCGTCAGCCTGGCGCGGACGTCGGCGTCCGGCACGCTGCGGCGCAGGTGCAGCAGGCAGAGCGTCTGCACGCCCCGTCGGACGACGCCCGCCGCCCGTCCGTCGCCGCTGAGCCCGAACGCGAGCAGCTCGGTCAGGCCCCAGACGAACCGGCGCTCGGCCCGCAGGAGGGAGGGGAACCGCGTCGCGAGCCAGCGGTGCGGACGGCCGTGCTCGCGGTCGGGCTTGGGCATGACGTACGGGGGCGTGCGCTGCAGGACGGTCAGGTGGCGCGCGACCTCGGCGACGAGCGGCACCGCCTGCACCGAGCTGGCGCCGGTGCCCACGACCACCACGCGTCGCCCGGCGAGGTCGTGCTCGCCGTCCCACTCCGCGGTGTGCATGACGGGTCCGGCGAACGACTCCAGGCCGGGCAGCTCGGCCCGCGCGGGCTCCGACAGCTGGCCCACCGCGCTGACGAGCACGTCGCACGCGTCGCTCGAGCCGTCGCTGAGCGCCAGGTGCCACCGCGACGACTCGTCGTCCCAGGTCGCCGAGACCAGCCCGACGCCGAGACGCAGGTGCGGTCGCACGCCGTGCTCGTCGACGACGCGCTCGACGTACGCCTGGATCTCGGGCTGCGGCGCGTACCGGCGCGACCAGTCGGGGTTGGGTGCGAACGAGTAGGAGTACAGCGCGGACGGGACGTCGCACGCCGCGCCGGGGTAGGTGTTGGCGCGCCACACGCCCCCGACGGCGTCGGCCCGCTCGAGCACCGTGACGTCGCGGTGCCCGGCGCGCAGCAGCTCGACCGCGCACGCGACGCCGCCGAGCCCGGCGCCGACGACCACCGTGCGGGTCACCGCGGCTCCGCCTCGACGAGCGCGGTGAGCGTGACGGTGAGCAGGCGGTGGGCCTCGTCGCGGGGGAGCGCCCCGGTCACCAGCCACTCGCGGCACGCGGCCTTCACGAGCGCGGCGAACGTGCGCACCTCCACCACGAGCCGGTCGTCGGGCTCGTCGAAGCCGAGCGCCCCGAGCACGATCCGGGCGGCGCGGTCGTCGGCCTCGGCGACGACGGCCGCCACCTCGGCGTCCGAGCCGAGGCCGCCGGTGCCGTCGAAGACCACCCAGGCGCGGCCGAAGGTCTCGGCGGCGTCGAGCACGACGTCCATCGCGGCCGACACGCGCTCGGCGAGGGTGTCGCCGGCGACGTCGTCGAGCGAGCTCCACGGCATCATCACCTGGCGTCGCACGACGGCCAGGAACAGACCCTGCCGGCCGCCGAAGTAGTGGTGCACCAGCCCGCGGGTGACGCCGGCGCGGCGGGCCAGCTCGGCGGTGGAGACCTCGCCGTAGGGCCGGGTGGTGAAGACCTCGGTGGCGCTGAGCAGGATCTGCTCGCGGCGGGCGTCGGGCGTCAGCCGCGAGCGGGGCGCCGGCGCGTCGGGACGGGGGGTGCTCACGACACGATCCCAGCGGCTCGTTGACGAACTGTCAATAGCAGTTGCACACCCGGAGACGGTCGCCGCGCCCACCGGAGGACATGCGGTGGGGCGACGTCGGCCCGCCCCGATAGCATCGCAGGGTCCGCCGACCGGCGGCCAGATCGTGCCACACCCACCAACCCAGGGAGCATCGTGCCCGAGCCGAAGGTGACCGTCGTCCGTCACGACCAGAGCGTCGAGACCACGGTGACGACCGGCACGAAGGCGTGGGAGGTCTTCCGCGACGACGCCGACGTGGTCGCCGCGCGCGTCGGCGGCGAGCTGCGCGACCTCGCGCACGAGCTCCAGGACGGCGACGTCGTCGAGCCCGTCGCGATCGACAGCCCCGACGGCCGCGACATCCTGCGGCACTCCACCGCGCACGTGATGGCCCAGGCCGTCCAGCAGCTGTTCCCCGACGCCAAGCTCGGCATCGGCCCGCCGATCACCGACGGCTTCTACTACGACTTCGACGTCGAGGTGCCGTTCACCCCCGACGACCTGGTGAAGATCGAGTCGCGGATGAAGAAGATCATCAAGGCCAACCAGGGGTTCGCGCGCCGGGCGGTCTCCGACGACGAGGCGCGCCACGAGCTCGCCGGCGAGCCCTACAAGCTCGAGCTGATCGGCCTGAAGTCCACCGCCCGCGACGCGGCCGAGGGCGCGAGCGTCGAGGTGGGCGAGGGCGGCCTGACGATCTACGACAACAAGGACCGCAGCGGCGAGGTGGTCTGGGGCGACCTGTGCCGCGGCCCGCACCTGCCCGGCACCCGCCGCATCCCGGCCTTCCGGCTGATGCGCAGCGCGGCGGCGTACTGGCGCGGCGACGAGAAGAACAAGCAGCTGCAGCGCATCTACGGCACCGCGTGGGAGTCCACCGAGGCGCTCGACGCGCACCTGCACCGCATCGAGGAGGCCGAGCGTCGCGACCACCGCAAGCTCGGCCGCGAGCTCGACCTGTACTCGTTCCCCGACGAGATCGGCTCGGGCCTGCCGGTCTTCCACCCCAAGGGCGGGGTGATCAAGCGCGAGATGGAGGACTACGTCCGCCGCCGGCACATCGAGGAGGGCTTCGAGTACGTCGGCACCCCCCACATCGCCAAGGAGGGCCTGTTCCACACCTCGGGCCACCTGCCCTACTACGGCGAGGGCATGTTCCCGGCGATCGACGTCGACGGCGGCGAGTACCGCCTCAAGGCGATGAACTGCCCGATGCACAACCTGATCTACCGCTCGCGCGGCCGCTCGTACCGCGAGCTGCCCCTGCGCCTGTTCGAGTTCGGGCACGTGTACCGGCACGAGAAGTCGGGCGTCGTCCACGGCCTCACCCGCGTGCGCGGGTTCGCGCAGGACGACTCGCACTCCTACGTCACCCCCGAGCAGGCGCCGGGCGAGGTCAAGCACCTGCTCGACTTCATGCTCAGCCTGCTGCGCGACTTCGGCCTCGACGACTTCTACCTCGAGCTGTCCACCCGCGACGCGTCCAAGGACAAGTTCATCGGCTCCGACGACGACTGGGCCGTCGCCACCAAGGTGCTGGAGGACGTCGCCACGCAGAGCGGCATCGAGCTCGTCGCCGACCCCGGCGGGGCTGCGTACTACGGCCCCAAGATCTCGGTGCAGGCGCGCGACGCCATCGGCCGCACCTGGCAGATGGGCACCGTGCAGTACGACTTCAACCAGCCGTCGCCCGAGCGGTTCGACCTCGAGTACGTCGCGCCCGACGGCTCGCGCCTGCAGCCCGTGATGATCCACTCGGCCAAGTTCGGCTCGATCGAGCGGTTCATGGGCGTGCTCGTCGAGCACTACGCCGGCGCCTTCCCTCCCTGGCTCGCACCGGTGCAGGTGGTCGCGATCCCGATCGCCGAGCGCCACGCCGACTACCTCTACGAGGTCGCGGCCAAGCTCAGGACCAAGGGCATCCGGGTCGAGGTCGACGAGTCCGACGACCGCATGCAGAAGAAGATCCGCAACGCCCAGACCCAGAAGGTGCCGTTCATGGTCATCGCGGGCGACACCGATGTGGAGGCCGGCGCCGTGTCGTTCCGCTACCGCAGCGGCGAGCAGGACAACGGCGTGGCGGTCGACGACGCGGTCGACCGCATCGTGCAGGCCGTGGAGCAGCGGACCCAGGTATGACCGACGACGCCCCGACCGGGGTGGGGGACGGGCTGCCGTTCGAGCGTCTGTGGACGCCGCACCGGATGGCCTACATCTCCCACGACACCTCCGACGACGACGGCGGCTGCCCGTTCTGCTCGATCCCGCGGCTCGACGTCGAGACCGACGGCGAGCGGGGCCTGGTCGTGGCGCGCGGCGAGCACGTGTACGTCGTGCTCAACCTGCACCCCTACAACCCCGGCCACCTGATGGTGCTGCCCTACCGGCACGTCGCCGAGCTCGAGGACCTCACGCCCGACGAGGCCCTCGAGCTCACCGTGCTGACCCAGCAGGCGGTGCGCGCGCTCAAGACGGCGTCGGCGCCGCACGCGTTCAACGTCGGCCTCAACCTCGGCGGCGTCGCCGGCGGGTCGCTCTCGGAGCACCTGCACCAGCACGTCGTCCCGCGGTGGTCCGGCGACGCCAACTTCATCACCGTGGTCGGCGGCACCAAGGTGCTGCCCCAGCTGCTCGAGCAGACCCGCGACCTGCTGCGCGACGCGTGGCCCACCGACGCCCCCGGGGGATCAGCCTGATGGAACGGTTCCGGCAGTTCTGGACCAGGATCTTCTCGCCGGTCGCCAAGCTGCTGCTGCGGCTCGGCGTCTCGCCCGACACCGTCACGATCGTCGGCACGCTCGGCGTCAGCGCCGGCGCGCTGTGGTTCTTCCCGCGGGGGCAGTTCTTCGTGGGCGTGCTGGTGGTCACCGCGTTCGTGTTCTCCGACCTCGTCGACGGCCACATGGCCCGGTTGTCGGGGCAGTCCTCGAAGTGGGGCGCGTTCCTCGACTCCACGCTCGACCGCGTCGCCGACGCGGCCGTGTTCGGCGGGCTCGTGCTCTGGTACGCCGGCACCGGCGACGACCTCGTGCTGGCAGGCCTCGCGCTGTACTGCCTGGTCATGGGGTCGGTGACGTCGTACGCGCGAGCCCGCGCCGAGAGCCTCGGCATGGAGGCCAAGGGGGGCATCGCCGAGCGCGCCGACCGCCTGGTCGCGGTGCTCGTCGTCACCGGCCTGTCCGGCCTGTTCGACCAGCCGTGGATGCGCGTCGCCGTGCTCGCGGTGCTGGCGGTCGCCAGCACGATCACCGTCGTCCAGCGGATGCTCCTGGTGCGGCGCCAGGCCCTCGCGTGAGCCAGGCCGACCGGCCGAGCCTGCAGGACCGGGCCGGCGCGCTCGGGTACCGCGCGGGATGGTCGGTCGTCAGCCGCCTGCCCGAGCGCGTGGTGGGACCGGCGCTCGACCGCATCGCCGACCGGATCACCCGCGGTGACGGCAAGGGCGTGCGGCGGCTGGCCGCCAACCTCGCCGTCGCGACGGGGGAGGACGACCCCGAGCGCCTGCAGCAGCTGACGCGGGCCGCGATGCGGTCGTACCTGCGCTACTGGGGCGAGGCCTTCCGGCTGCCGCGCTGGGACGCCGACGCCGTACGCGCCAAGGTCGACCTCGTCGACGACCACCGCCTGCGCGACGCCTACGCCACCGGCGGCGGGGTCGTCGCGGCGCTGCCGCACCAGGGCAACTGGGACCTCGCCGGTGCCTGGGCGTGCGCCGAGGGGATGCCCCTCACCACCGTCGCCGAACGGCTGAGGCCCGAGAGCCTGTACGAGCAGTTCGTCGACTTCCGGCAGAGCCTGGGCTTCGAGGTGCTCCCCATGACGGGCGGCGACGCGCCGATGCCGACGCTGCTCACCCGGCTGCGCGCCGGCGCGTTCGTGTGCCTGCTCGCCGACCGCGACCTGTCGCGCCACGGCATCGAGGTCGACCTCCTTGGACGCCGGGCGAGCCTGCCGAGCGGCCCGGCCGTCCTCGCGCAGCAGACCGGCGCGACGCTGCTGCCGATCACCTCGGCCTACGACGGCGCGCAGATGCGCTTGACGTTCCACGAGCCCGTCGAGCACCGTCCCGGCCGCGACGGCGTCGCCGCGATGACGCAGGACGTCGCCGACGCGTTCAGCACCGCGATCCGCCGCGACCCCGTCGACTGGCACATGCTCCAGCGGGTCTTCCGGTGAGCGCATGAGGATCGGACTGGTGTGCCCGTACGCGCTGCACGTGCCCGGCGGCGTCCAGAACCACGTCGTCGAGCTCGCGCGGTCGCTGCGCGCGTCGGGGCACCACGTCTCGGTGCTCGCGCCGACGGACGGCGAGCCGCCCACCGACCCGCCCGTCGTCTCGGCCGGACGCGCCGTCCCCGTGCCCTACAACGGGTCGGTGGCGCGGGTCGCGTTCGGGCCGCTCGCGCTCGCGCGCACCCGGCGGTGGGTGCGCGGCGGGGGGTTCGACCTGCTCCACGTGCACGAGCCCGCCACCCCCAGCGTCTCGCTGATGGCCCTGGGGCTGTGGGACGGGCCCGCGGTGGCCACCTTCCACAGCCAGATCGGCCGCTCGCGCGCGATGACGGTCTCCGAGCCGGTGCTGCGCCCGGCGCTCGCGCGGCTCGACGCCGCCGTCGCGGTGTCCGACCACGCGCTCGCCGTCGTGGAGCGGTGGGGGCTCGGCACGGACGTCCAGGTGATCCCCAACGGCCTCGACGTCGCGGCGTTCGACGTCGCGGCGGCCGACCGCGAGCGGCGCCCGGGCCCCGGGCCGCGCCTGGTCTACCTCGGCCGGTTCGACGAGCCGCGCAAGGGCCTGGCCGTCGCCCTCGCGGCGATGCCGCACGTCGTCGAGGCCCACCCCGACGCCCACCTCGTCGTCGCGGGCGCGGGTCACGTCGCCGCCGCACGCCGACTCGTGCCCGACGCGCTGCGCGACCACGTGGAGGTGGTCGGACGCGTCGACGACCGTCGCCGTGCCCGGCTGCTCGCCGGCGCCGACGTCTACCTCGCGCCGCAGACCGGCGGCGAGAGCTTCGGCGTCGTCCTGCTCGAGGCGATGGCCGCCGGTGCGCCCGTCGTCGCGAGCGACCTGCCCGCGTTCCACGACGTCCTGGCCGGCGGACGGTGGGGACGCACGTTCGCCGCCGGGTCGGCCCGGGCGCTCGCCGGCGCCGTGGCCGACGTGCTCGCCGACCCCGGGACGCCCGCGCGGGCCCGCGGCGCCCGACGCGCCGTCCGGGCCTACGACTGGTCCGAGGTCACCCGCCGGGTGCTCGACGTCTACGCCGGGGTGACCGACCTCCCGTCCACGGGACGCCGCACGTCCTGACCGCAGGTGCCGCGGACCGTACGATCGAGCGGTACGCCCACGCCCCCAGGAGGACCCCGTCGTGACCGAGTCGAACGCCACCCCCGCCACCGGCACCGCACGCGTCAAGCGCGGCATGGCCGAGATGCTCAAGGGCGGCGTCATCATGGACGTCGTCGACGCCGAGCAGGCCAGGATCGCCGAGGACGCCGGCGCCGTCGCCGTGATGGCGCTCGAGCGCGTGCCCGCCGACATCCGTGCCCAGGGCGGCGTCGCGCGGATGAGCGACCCCGACCTGATCGACGGCATCCAGGCCGCGGTCTCGATCCCCGTGATGGCCAAGGCCCGCATCGGCCACTTCGTCGAGGCGCAGGTGCTGCAGTCGCTGGGCGTCGACTACGTGGACGAGTCCGAGGTGCTCACCCCGGCCGACTACGCCCACCACATCGACAAGTGGCAGTTCACCGTGCCGTTCGTCTGCGGCGCCACCAACCTCGGCGAGGCCCTGCGCCGCATCACCGAGGGCGCGGCGATGATCCGCTCCAAGGGCGAGGCCGGCACCGGCGACGTCTCCAACGCCACCACCCACATGCGCACCATCCGCGGCGAGATCGCGCGTCTCACGTCGCTCTCGCCCGACGAGCTGTTCGTCGCGGCCAAGGAGCTGCAGGCCCCCTACGACCTGGTGGCCGAGGTCGCGGCCGCGGGCAAGCTGCCCGTCGTGCTCTTCACCGCCGGCGGCATCGCCACCCCCGCCGACGCCGCGATGATGCGCCAGCTCGGCGCCGAGGGCGTGTTCGTGGGCTCGGGCATCTTCAAGTCGGGCAACCCCGCCCAGCGCGCCGAGGCGATCGTCCAGGCCGCCACGTTCCACGACGACCCCGACGTGATCGCCAAGGTCTCGCGCGGCCTCGGCGAGGCCATGGTCGGCATCAACGTCGAGGACGTCCCCGAGCCCCACCGGCTGGCCGAGCGCGGCTGGTGAGCCGCGGGACCGGGGGCGATCTCAAGCCCCGGTCAAGATGTCCTGAAGGTCCGTTTCTGTCCGTCACGATCCGGCTGCTCCCTCGTCAGTATTGACGACGGGGAACCTCCCGTAGCCGACTCGGACGAGATGAGACCAGCGCATGAAGAAGTCCACCAAGGGCGCCGTCGCGGCGACCGCCGCCGTCGCCCTCCTCGCGGGCGGCGCCGGCTCGTTGGCCTACTGGAGCGACAGCGGCACCGTCAACGGCGGCACGATCACGTCCGGCAAGCTGACGCTCACGCCGTCGGCCACCGCCGGCTCGTGGTCCAACGGCGCCAACACGATCAGCAACATCTCGACCTACCGCGTGGTGCCCGGCGACGTGCTCGTCTACACCAAGGGCTTCACGCTCGCCGCGGCCGGCAACAACCTGACGGCCACCGTCGGCGTCGACCCGGCCAGCGTCACCGGCGCGCTCGTCGGCACCGGCGGTGCCACGGTCACCACGCAGGTGCTGGAGGGTGCGACCCCGGTCACGACCGTCACCGCGGCCGACGACACCAAGGCGCTCACCGCCAAGGTGACGTTCACCTTCCCGACCACGGTCTCGGGCACCACCCTGCAGACCGCCACCGCCGACCTGTCCACGCTGGCGCTCCGGGTCACGCAGACCGCCCCCGGCACCTCCGGCAACTGAGGTCGGCGCCACGATCGCCGTCACCGCCGTGTCCGTCCGCAGGCTCGCCGCCGCCGCGGCGGCACTGGTCGTCGCGGCGGTCCTCCTCGGACCGCCGCTGACGTCCGGCGCGTCCTGGTCGCAGTCGGCGACCCTGGGCACCGGCACGATCACCGCCGGCAGGCTGACCGTGCTGAGCGGGACCACCTCGGCGGACGCGGTGAAGTCGTACCGGTTCACCGGTCTCGACGCGGCGGCGGTCGGCCCCGGTGCGGGCGGGGGCGCCGTCCAGGCGCCATTGACCGTCTCGAGCGGCGGCGACATCGACTACGTGGTCCGGCTCTCCGGTGCCACGCAGAGCAGCACCGCGCTCGCGGGCAGCCTGCTCCTGCGGGTCGTGCAGGTGACGTCGGCGTCGGCCTGCCCGGCGACGGGCGACCCCACCGGCACGACCCTGTACAGCGGCGCGCTCGAGGGCGCGAGCACCGCGTACGGCGGCACGCTCGCGCCGACCGCGTCCACCGTCTACTGCGTGCGCGTCCGGTTCGACCCGGCGTCCACCAACGCCCAGGCCGGGCAGACGTCGTCGGTGGTCCTCACCTTCACCGCCAGGCAGGCCCGCAATGGCTGAGTCCGGGACGCGCGCGCGGGCCTGGGTCCGCGGCGTAGCCCGCGTGCTGGTCTGGGCGGTGCTGCTCGGCGCCGTGGCCGTGCTGCTCGCCGCCGTGGTCGTGCCGCGCGTCGCCGGCGCGACGCCGTACACGATCCTCACCGGCTCCATGCGCCCCCAGATGCCACCCGGCACGCTCGTCGTGGTGCGGCCGATCGCGACCGACGACGTCCAGGTGGGCACCGTGGTGACCTACCAGCTGGAGTCCGGGCGCGACACCGTCGTCACGCACCGGGTGGTCGGGGTGTCGGTGGACGGCCGCGGACGCACGACCTTCACCACCCAGGGCGACGCCAACGACGTCGCCGACGCCGAGCCCGTCCGTCCGGTCCAGGTGCGTGGCGCGGTCTGGTACGACGTGCCGCACCTCGGCCGCGTCAGCACCCTGATCAGCGGGGATCAGCACGTCGTCCTCCTCGCGGTGGTGGTGGGCGGGCTCGTCCTCTACGCCGCCTTCCAGCTGACGGGCGCCGCCGTCGACGCCGTTCGCGGCCCCCGCACGCGCGGCCGGCACGCGAGCCGTCCGGAGGAGGTGTCGGCACGGTGAGGCGGCTCCTCGGCCTGCTGGTCGTGCTGCTGGTCGTCGGCGTCCCCGGCGTGGCCCGCGGCGCGGACGGCGACCGCGTGGCGCTCAGCCTCGACGGGCGCACGTGGTCGTCCTCGCTCGACCGCCCGGTGCTCAGCGACGCCCCCACCACCTGGGTGCCGGGCGACGTCGCCGCCGGCCGGCTGTGGGTGCGCAACGACGGCCCGACCGCCGCCGCGCTGTCCCTCGGCACCTCCGGTCGTGAGGGCGACGCGCTGATGGCCGACCTGCAGGTGACGGTGCGCTCGGGCGACCGGGTGGCGACGGTGCGCGGCGCCGGCACCACCAAGGACGACCTCGGCGTGCTCGAGCCCGGCCAGGTGACGAGGGTGCGCGTCGAGGTGGGCATCGTCGCGTCGTCGAGGAACCGGACCCAGACCGAGCGCGAGAGCGTCTCGCTGCGCGTCGTGCTGACCGAGGTGGTCGCGTCGGAGGCGGGCCAGGGCGGCGCCGAGGGCCAGGACGACGCCGACGACGAGGGCGCGGCACCTCCGATCGTCGACGCCCTCGGCAGCACCGACCCGTCGACCGCGGGCACCGCGCCGCTGACCGGCGGCCCGTCGGGCGACCTCCCCGGCACCGGCGCACCCGTCGGCGCGTGGTTCGTCTGGGCCGGGGCGCTGGTCCTCGGCACCGGCGCGGCGCTCGCCTCGACCCGGCGTCGGGAGGAACGGTGATCCGCGGGGCGCCCACGCTGCGCGACCGCGTGCTCGCGCTGCTCTCCCTGGGGCTCGTGCTCGGCCTCGGGGCGGTCGGCACCTCGGCGCTGTGGACCGACACGTCGACCGCCACCAGCTCCTTCGCCACCGGCACCGCCACGCTGCGACTGAAGGCGACCAACGAGCAGACCACCGCCTTCGGCACGCTCGACGTGTCGGGCCTGGCGCCCGGGAGCACCAAGGCCGCGGTGATCACCGTGCGCAACCGCGGCACCGTGCCGCTGATCTACTCGATCGGGGTCGGCGCGACCAACGCCGACTCCAAGAACCTGGCGGCCAACCTGGTCACCGTGATCCGCACGGACGCGGGCGTGGTCGGGGCGGGCACGTCGTCCACCTGCGGCACCGGCTCGTCCGAGGTGGTCAACCGGACCGGTCTCGCCGGGGGCGCGGTGACCGTCGGCGGGCAGCTCAACCCGCCGACGTCCGGCGCCGACCAGGACGTCTGCGTCCAGGTGGGGCTGTCCTCGGGCGCGCCCTCGTCGTTGCAGGGCGCCACGACCACGGCGACCTTCACCTTCACCGGGACGACGTTCGGATGACCGCGCGTCGCACCACCTCGTCCGTGCGCTCCGGCCTGCTGGTGGTCGGCGCGGTGCTCGGGACGCTCTGCGTCCTGTCGGCGCTGGCCGCGGCCCTGCTCGGCGTCACGCCCCTCGTCTTCCGGTCGGGCTCCATGTCGCCCGAGATCCCTACCGGCAGCCTGGCCCTCGCCCGCTCGACGCCCGCGGCCGACCTGCGCGTCGGCGACGTGGTCAGCGTGGTCGACCCCGCCGGCACCCGCATCACGCACCGGGTCGTCGAGCTCACCCGCGCCGGTGACACCGCGATCCTCGTCCTCAAGGGCGACGCCAACGACGTCGCCGACGCGCAGCCGTACGTCGTCACCGACGCCGACCGCGTCGTCGCGCACGCGCCGTACCTCGGACGCGCCGTCGCGGCGGTGTCGGGGCCGGTCGGGATCTTCGCGGGCGGCATGCTGTCGGGCGTCCTCCTCGTGGTGGCGTTCGGGCCGTCGAGGCGGTCGGACGACGACGACGGCGACGGCGGTGCCGAGGTGGACGAGTCGGTCGAGCCGCGGGCCCGCCGATCGTCGCCCGTCGGTCTGCGGCGGGTGGCGGTGGCCGTCGTCGCCACGGCGGTCGTCGCCGGAGCCGGGGGAGCGGTGCCGTCGACGCTCGCGGCGTTCACCGACGCGTCCACCGCCACCAGCACGATGTCCGCCCTCACGGTCACCCAGCCGGCCGCCCTCACCTGCGCCAACAACGGCGGGGCCGTGCTCGGGTACTACCCGTCGATCACGCTGTCGTGGACCGACGTCGCCGCCTTCGACTTCCAGGTGACCCTCAGCAACCTCGGAGGGTCCCGGACCTACACGGTCTCCACCGGCAGCTCGCAGAACGTGCCGGGCGGCGACCTCGCGGCGCTGCTCGCGGTGAACAGCACGATCAACGTCGCCGTCGTCGCGTACCCGGCCGGCACGTCGGCGAGTACCTGGACGTCGAGCGCCGCGACGCGCACCGTCAGCGCCCTGTCGGTGCTCGGCCTGGCCAACGGCGTCCGCTGCTGAGCGTCGTCCGCGCCTGCCGCTAGCCTCTCCGGGTGACTGACCCCGCCCCACCCACCGTCGGCGTCCTCGCGGTGCAGGGCGACGTCCGCGAGCACCTGCAGGCCCTGGAGCGCCTCGGCTGCCGGGCGGTCGCGGTGCGGCGCCCGTCCGAGCTCGACGAGTGCGACGGCCTGGTGCTGCCGGGCGGGGAGTCGACCACGATCGACAAGCTGGCCCGCCGCTGGGGGCTGGCCGAGCCGGTCCGCGCCCGGGTCGCCGGCGGGATGCCCGTGCTCGGCACCTGCGCGGGGATGATCCTGCTGGCCGACCGGGTGCTCGACGGCGCCGCCGACCAGCAGACCTTCGGCGGTCTCGACGTCACCGTGCGCCGCAACGCCTTCGGTCGTCAGGTCGACTCGTTCGAGACCCGGCTGTCGTTCGCCGACTGGGACGAGCCGGTGCACGCCGTCTTCATCCGCGCGCCGTGGGTGGAGTCGCACGGCGAGGGCGTCGAGGTGCTGGCGCGCGTCAGCGGGGGAGCGGCCGACGGTCGCGTCGTCGCCGTCCGCCAGGGGCACCTGCTCGCGACGTCGTTCCACCCCGAGGTCGGCACCGACGACCGCGTGCACGCCCTGCTCGTCCAGATGGTGGCCGACGCCCGGCGGTAGTCTTGACGCCGCACACGAACGCACAGCACCGCGGGGACGCGACGACGCACCGCAGGGACGGGAAGGACCGCCGATGTCAGGCCACTCCAAGTGGGCGACCACGAAGCACAAGAAGGCCGTGATCGACGCCAAGCGCGGCAAGATGTTCGCCAAGCTGATCAAGAACATCGAGGTGGCGGCCCGCACCGGCGGCGCCGACCTCGCCGGCAACCCCACGCTGTACGACGCGGTGCAGAAGGCCAAGAAGTCGTCGGTCCCCAACGACAACATCGACCGCGCGGTCAAGCGCGGCGGCGGCCTCGACGGCTCGGCCGTCGACTACACGACGATCATGTACGAGGGCTACGCGCCCGGCGGCGTCGCGATGCTCATCGAGTGCCTCACCGACAACAAGAACCGCGCCGCCATGGAGGTCCGCACCGCCATGACCCGCAACGGCGGCTCCATGGGCGACCCCGGCTCGGTGTCGTACATGTTCAACCGCAAGGGCGTCGTGCTCGTCCCGCGCGACCAGGGCGAGGGTGGCGAGACCGACGAGGACACCATCCTCATGGCCGTCCTCGACGCCGGCGCCGAGGAGGTCAACGACCTCGGCGACTCCTTCGAGGTGATCTCCGAGGCCACCGACCTCGTCGCCGTCCGCACCGCCCTGCAGGACGCCGGCCTCGACTACGACTCCGCCGAGGCCTCCTTCGTCCCGTCGATGACCGTCGAGGTCGACGTCGACGGCGCCGAGAAGGTCATCCGCCTCGTCGACGCCCTCGAGGACTCCGACGACGTGCAGAACGTCTTCACCAACTTCGATGCGTCGGATGAGGTCATGGCGCAGGTCTAGCTGCAGGCCCAGCCACACGAGAATCGGCGTATGACCGCACCGGGCGGTCATACGCCGATTTTCTCGTCCGCCGCCCAGCCCGTCCGGCGCGTCGGAGCCGGTGGGCGGGAGTGCCTCGTCTAGCCTGTCGAACATGTGTTCGCTCCGGGCCGTGTGGCTCGCCTGATGCGTGTCCTCGGCGTCGACCCCGGGCTCACGCGGTGCGGCGTGGGCGTGGTCGACGGCCAGCCCGGGCGTCCGCTCGCCATGGTCGCGGTCGGCGTGGTCCGCACGCCGACGGACGCGCACGTCGCCCAGCGGCTGCTCGCGGTCGAGCGTGGGCTCGAGGAGTGGGTGCTCGAGCACCGTCCCGACGCCGTCGCCGTCGAGCGCGTCTTCAGCCAGCACAACGTCAGCACCGTGATGGGCACTGCGCAGGCCAGCGGCGTCGCCATGCTCGTCGCCGCGCGCCACGGGCTGCCCGTCGCGCTGCACACCCCCAGCGAGGTCAAGGCCGCCGTCACCGGCAGCGGCCGCGCCGACAAGGCCCAGGTGGCCCAGATGGTCACCCGGGTGCTCCGCCTCAGCACGCCCCCCAAGCCCGCCGACGCCGCCGACGCCCTCGCGCTCGGCATCTGCCACATCTGGCGCGGCCCCGCCCACGACCGCCTCGAGGCCGCCCTGGCCAAGGCCGGGAGGACCCGATGATCGCCTTCGTCCGCGGCCAGGTCGCCGCCCTCACGCTCAGCACCGCCGTCGTCGAGGTCGGCGGCGTGGGCATGCAGGTGCTGTGCACGCCCACCACGCTGGCCCGCCTGCGTCTGGGCCAGGAGGCCCGCATCTCCACCTCGATGGTGGTGCGCGAGGACTCCCTGACGCTGTACGGCTTCGCCGACGACGACGAGCGCGACATGTTCGAGCTGGCCCAGACCGCCAGCGGCGTCGGACCCAAGATGGCCCAGGCCATGCTCGCGACCCTCAGCCCCGACGAGCTGCGCAACGCCGTCGCCCGCGAGGACCTCGCGGCGCTCACCAGCGTCTCGGGCATCGGCCGCAAGGGCGCCCAGCGCATCGTCCTCGAGCTCAAGGACCGCATCGGTCCCGCCACCGGGGCCGTCCCGCCCGCCGGTGTCGGGGCCGCGGCACCGTCCACCTGGAAGGACCAGGTCCACACCGCGCTCGTCGGGCTCGGCTGGTCCACCACCGAGGCCGAGATGGCCGTCTCGGCCGTCAGCGACATGGCCGCCGACCAGGTGGCCGCGTCCGGGCGGCCCGACGTCCCCGCCCTGCTGCGCTCGGCCCTGCGTAGCCTGGCGCGCAGCTGATGGACGAGGGGGCGCGCATGACCGACGACGACGAGGTGGTCACCCACCACCGCGGCCTCGTCGAGGCCACCGCGGAGGGCGACGAGCGCGCCGTCGAGGCGGCGCTGCGTCCCCGCACGCTCGCCGAGCTGGTGGGCCAGGAGCGCGTCCGCGAGCAGCTCGACCTCGTGCTGTCGGCTGCCAGGGCCCGCGGCGCGACGCCCGACCACGTCCTGCTGTCGGGTCCGCCCGGGCTGGGCAAGACGACGCTGGCGATGATCGTCGCCGCCGAGATGGGCGCCTCCCTGCGTCTCACCAGCGGCCCGGCGATCCAGCACGCCGGCGACCTCGCGGCGATCCTGTCGGGCATCGGCGAGAACGAGGTGCTCTTCGTCGACGAGATCCACCGGATGTCGCGGCCGGCCGAGGAGCTCCTCTACATGGCGATGGAGGACTTCCGCGTCGACGTCGTTGTGGGCAAGGGGCCCGGCGCCACCGCGATCCCGCTCGAGATCCCGCACTTCACCCTCGTCGGCGCCACCACCCGCGCCGGCCTGCTGCCCGGGCCGCTGCGCGACCGGTTCGGCTTCACCGCCCAGCTCGAGTTCTACGAGACCCACGAGCTGCACCGCATCGTCGACCGCTCGGCGGCCCTGCTCGAGGTCGAGGTCACGCGCGACGGCGGCCACCAGATCGCGTCCCGCTCACGCGGCACGCCC
>NZ_JBMGQR010000049.1:0-33047 GCF_049059935.1 Solicola agrisoli
TGCGCACCATCACCGAGACGGGCAGCGTGGCCTCGGCCAGCGCCTCGACGCTCACCTTCTCGAACACCTCGCGCAGGCTGCTGCGCGCCGCGATCCAGACCAGCTGGAGCACCTCGGCCGAGCCGGTGTACGACACCGCCTCGGGACGCAGGCCGTAGACGCTGACGAGCGGGCCGTCGACGGCGCGGATCACGTCGGCGACGTAGATGGCCGACGCCTCGCGGGCCAGGCGCCAGCCGCCGGACTGGCCGCGCTGGCTGACCACGAGGCCGGAGCGACGCAGGTCGGCCAGGATCGCCTGGAGGAAGCCGTGCGGGATCTGCTGCTCGCGGCCGATCTCCTCGGCGGAGACGGGGCCGTCGGCCTTGCGGGCCGCGATCTCGATGAGTGCGCGCAGGGCGTAGTCGGACTTGGCGGAGACGCGCATGTGGCAAGTCTCTCAGACCAGTCGACCAACTCGCTCTTGCCGCCCCGTGACGACGCACGGCCCCGGGACGGTGACGTCACGGGGCCGTGCGGGGCGCGATCAGATCGTGGCGGTCTCGACCTCCTGGCCGGCGCGCTCGGCGGCGCGGACCTTGCGCTCGGCGCGCACGGCCCAGACGATCAGGTTGACCCAGATGACGGCCCAGACGATGGCCGCGATGGCCACGGGCCAGCCCTCGACACCCAGGCCCTTCTCCATCAGGGTCTTGATGTTCGTGAGGATGATCAGGCCGCCGGCGCCCACGCCGAGCACGCGCGCCGGGAGCAGCTTGACGACGTAGGCCGCGATCGGCGCCGCGATGACGCCGCCGACGAGCAGCGCGCCGACGAAGCCGAAGTCGATGTCCTCGGTGCCGAGCGCGGTGAGGAATCCGATCGAGGCGCCCAGCGCGACGACGAACTCCGAGGTGTCGATCGAGCCGACCGCCTTACGGGGCTCGACCTTGCCCGACGAGAGCAGCGCGGGGGTGCCCACCGGGCCCCAGCCGCCGCCACCGAAGCCGTCGACCGCGCCGGCGACCAGGCCGAGCGGCGCGAGGAAGACGGCGGGCAGCTTGCCCTTGAACTCCGGGCGGCGTCCACCGATGGCCACGAAGCGGTACAGCACGTAGACACCGAGCAGGAGCAGCACCGCCGAGACGATCGGCGTGGCGGTCTCGGGGTCGAGGCCGCTGAGGAAGGTGGCGCCGGCGTAGGCGCCGATCCCGCCGGGGACGGCCAGGATGCTCACCAGGCGCCAGTCGACGTTGCCGAACTTCCAGTGCGAGGCGCCGGACGCGAGCGTCGTGCCCAGCTCGGAGAGGTGGACGACGGCGCCGGAGACGGCGGCCTGGGTGCCGGTGGCGATGAGCAGCGTGGACGAGGTCACGCCGTACGCCATGCCGAGCGAGCCGTCGATCATCTGGGCGAAGAAGCCGACCAGGGCGACGATGATGAGCTTGCGCATGGGGGTTCCTGGGTTCTGAGGAGGACGAGGACCGCGTGCGCACCTAAGTCGATGAGATCACGCGACCTAAGAACCGTAGTGGGGTTCGGCCGACCGGATCCCGACGTCTCACTCGGCGAGACGGCCGTCTCGCCGCCCACCGGGCCACCCGAGTCGCTTGCATCGGTTACCCGCGGGTAGGACAATGAAGTTACCGACGGGTACGCTCGTCGGACGCACCGCGGCTCCACCACCGCCGCGGCACCGCGACCGTCCCCACGACCACCGGGGCGGCGACCACAGACAGCGACGAGGCGGGGACCCGTGAGCCACTACAAGAGCAACCTGCGAGACATCGAGTTCAACCTGTTCGAGCTGTTCGGGCGGCAGGAGGTGCTGGGCCAGGGTCCGTTCGCCGACGTCGACGTCGACACCGCCCGCAGCATCCTCGGCGAGATCGACCGGATGTCCCGCGAGGACCTCGCCGAGTCGTTCGCCGACGCCGACCGCAACCCGCCGGTGTACGACCCCGCGACCTGCACGGTGACGATGCCCGAGTCGTTCAAGAAGTCCTTCAAGGCCTGGATGGACGCCGAGTGGTACCGCCTGCAGATCCCCGCCGAGATGGGCGGCCAGCCGGCCCCGAGCTCGCTGCTGTGGTCGACCGCCGAGCTGATCCTCGGCGCCAACCCCGCCGTGTGGATGTACTCCGCCGGCCCCAACTTCGGCAGCATCGTGCACCGCAACGGCACCGAGCGCGACAAGCAGATCGCGCAGCACATGGTCGACCGCCAGTGGGGCGCCACGATGGTGCTCACCGAGCCCGACGCGGGCTCCGACGTCGGCGCGGGTCGCACCAAGGCCTACCAGCAGGAGGACGGCTCCTGGCACGTCGAGGGCGTCAAGCGCTTCATCACCAGCGCCGAGCACGACATGAGCGAGAACATCATCCACCTCGTCCTCGCACGCCCCGTGGGCGTCGAGGGTGTCGGCGGCCCGGGCACCAAGGGCCTGAGCATGTTCATCGTCCCCAAGTACGGCTTCGACCTCGAGACCGGCGAGGTCGACACCGACGACCGCAACGGCGCCTACGTCACCAACGTCGAGCACAAGATGGGCCTCAAGGTCTCCACGACGTGCGAGCTGACCTTCGGCGAGCACCAGCCCGCCAAGGGCTGGCTGCTGGGCGAGGTGCACCAGGGCATCGCCCAGATGTTCCAGGTCATCGAGAACGCCCGGATGATGGTCGGCACCAAAGCCATCGCCACCCTCTCCAGCGGCTACCTGAACGCGCTCGAGTACGCCAAGGAGCGCGTCCAGGGCGCCGACCTCACGCAGTCGTCGGACAAGACCGCGCCGCGCGTGACGATCACGCACCACCCCGACGTCCGCCGCTCGCTGATGACGCAGAAGTCCTTCGCCGAGGCCCTGCGCTCCCTGGTGGTCTACACCGCCACCTGGCAGGACCGCGTCCAGCTCGCCGAGCACGCCGGCGAGCGCGACGAGCTCGCCGAGCGCGTCAACGACCTGCTGCTGCCGATCGTCAAGGGCTACGGCTCCGAGCGCTCCTGGACGCTGCTGGGCACCGAGTCGCTGCAGACGTTCGGCGGCTCGGGCTTCCTGCAGGACTACCCGGTGGAGCAGTACGTCCGCGACGCCAAGATCGACACCCTCTACGAGGGCACCACCGCCATCCAGGGCCAGGACCTGTTCTTCCGCAAGATCGTCAAGGACAAGGGCCAGGCCATCGGCCACCTCGCCGAGCAGGTGCAGCAGTTCGTCGCCAGCGAGGCCGGCAACGGCCGCCTCAAGGTCGAGCGCGACCTGCTCGCCAAGGGCCTGGAGGACGCGCAGGGCATCCTCGCCGCGATGTTCGGCCAGCTGATGTCGGCCGACCCGCAGGCCGAGAACGGCGACGTCCGCAACCTGTACAAGGTGGGCCTGAACTCCACCCGCCTGCTCACCGCCCTCGGCGACGTCACCTGCGCGTGGCTGCTGCTGCGCGGCGCCACCGTCGCCCTGGAGAAGCTGGGCGGCGAGGTGTCGCCTGCCGACCAGGCCTTCTACGAGGGCAAGGTCGCCGCGGCGCAGTTCTTCGCCCGCGAGGTGCTGCCCCGTCTCGCCGCCGACCGCGTGGCGGCCGAGACGACGGACCTGTCGCTGATGGACCTCGACGAGGCGGCCTTCTAGCCCGTTTCGAGTCGCCGCCGCGGCCCGCTTCCCCTACGTTCTGGGGAGGCGGGCCGCGGTCGTTCGGGGCCCCGGACGTCTGGAGACAGTCATGGGCATCGGAGTCGGCATCATCCTGGCCGTCGTGGGAGCGATCCTGCTGACGAACGCCATCGCCATCCCGTCGAGCTGGCCCGTCGACAACGACGCGCTCGGCCTGATCCTGCTGGTCGCGGGCATCGTCGCGCTCGGTCTGGCGGTCTACCTGAACCGCCGCCGCAACGACGTGCGCACCACCCACGTCGAGGAGCGCCGCTACCAGGACCCCCGCTGACCCAGGGGGCGACGGCTCGCAGCGGGCCCGGGCGCGGCGGCTACGTCGCGGCCGGGCTCGTGCTCGTCCTGACGGTCCTCGGCGTGGTCGTCATCGCGGCCACGAGCATCGGCGGCATCCGCGATTCGCGCGTGACCCCCCTGCGCGCCGACTCCACCATCACGGTGGGCGACGACCAGCTCGCGATCTACGCGCGCACCCGTGACGGCATCGGCACGCCGGTGACCTTCTGCGCGGTGACCTCCGGGTCCGGCGAGCGCACCGTCCTCGAGGACCCGCACGCCTCGGTCGAGGTCCAGCGGTGGGGCCGCGTGGCCCTGACCCCGCCGTCCCTCGCACCCGGCCGGTACGAGCTCGACTGCACCGAGCAGACCCCGGCCACGCTCGGCGTGGGCGTCAACCCGCCCCTCGCCTCGCTCGTGGTCCGGTTCCTGGCCGCCCTGGCCGTCGGAGGGCTCGGTGTCACGGTGTCGCTGGTGCTGCTGGTCGTCACGATCGTGCGACGTCACCGCGCCGCACCCGCCCGGTAGGTTCGGTCCCGTGCCCGACCTCGCCACGCTCGTGGACGCCTGGAGCCGCTCGGCGGACTCCCTCCTCGAGCTCACCGCCGACCTGTCCGACGACCTGTGGTCGCGTCCCACCGACTGCCCGGGGTGGGACGTCGCCGACGTGGTGGCCCACCTGCTGCACCTCGAGACCGAGCTGGCCGACGGCTCGACGCCCGCACCGGGTGACGGCGACGGCACCGTCGTCGCCGCCGAGTACACCGAGGCGGGCGTCGCGGCCCTGCGCGGACGCGACCCGCACGACCTGCACGCGGCATTCGCCGCCGTGGTCGACCGGCGGCGCGCCCAGCTCGACCCGGCCCCGACCTCCCCGCACGGCCGACCGCCGCACACGCCCGGCGGCGTCGACTGGGACTGGCAGACGTTCCTGCAGAACCGCGTCATCGACCTGTGGGTGCACGAGCAGGACGTCCGCCGCGCCGTCGGCGCGCCCGGCGGGCTCGACTCCCCCGGCGCCCAGGCCACCCTCGAGGTGTTCGCCGGCGCGCTCGGCTACGTCGTCGGACGACGGGTGCGTCCGCCGACCGGCACCGTCGTGGCGGTGGACGTGCACGGGCCCGTCGCGTTCTCCAGCCGGCTGCGCATCGAGCCCGGCGGACGCGCGCGTCCCGTCGACGAGACCGTGCCCGCCGACGCGATCGTCGCCACCGACACCGAGACGTTCGCGGTGCTCTGCGCCGGCCGCCGCTCGCCGGCGGACGTCGAGGTCGCGCTGTCGGGCGACGTCGACCTCGCGACCCGGGTGTGCGCGTCGATGGCCGTCACGCCGTGACCGACTGGACGCCCGATCGGATCGGCGACCTGACGGGCCGCCGCGCGTTCGTCACCGGCGCGACGAGCGGCATCGGGCGCTTCGTCGCGCTCGAGCTGGTGCGACACGGCGCCGAGGTGGTCGTGGGTGCCCGCGACTCCGAGAAGGCCCGTGAGCTGCGTCGGTGGCTGGAGTCGGAGGTGCAGGGCGCGCGCACGGGCGTCGTCCCGCTCGACCTCGGGTCGCTGTCGTCGGTGCGGGCCGGCGCCGAGTGGGCGCGCACCGAGTGGGACGGGTTCGACCTGCTCGTCAACAACGCGGGCATCATGGCGGCGCCCCGGCGCCGCAGCCCCGAGGGCTTCGAGCTGCACCTGGCCACCAACCACCTCGCGCACTTCACCCTCACCGCGCTGCTGTGGCCGCGGCTGGCCGCCCGGGACGGACGCGTCGTCACGGTCTCGTCGCTCTTCCACACGCTCGTCGACCGGATCGACCTCGCCGCGCTGACGCCGCTCGGGTCGTCGCGCCGCTACGTCCGGTACCGGGCGTACGCCGAGTCCAAGCTGGCCAACCTCGTCTTCGCGCTCGAGCTCGACCGACGGTTGCGCGACTCCCGGTCACGCGCGACGAGCATGGCCGCGCACCCCGGGTACGCGTCGACGGGCCTGTTCAAGGGCGGCCCGTCGATCGGCGCGCGGGGGCCGTGGTCGCTCGCGGTGCAGCAGGTGAGCCGCGTGGTCGGCCAGCCGGCCGCCCTGGGCGCGTGGCCCGTCCTGATGGCCGCGACGGCGCCCGGCCTGGCGAGCGGGTCGTACGTGGGGCCGTCCGGCCAGGGCGGCCTGCGCGGCACCCCGCAGCTCGTCGGCTGGTCGTCCACCGCCGGCGACCCCCGGCTCGGTCGCGACCTCTGGGAGGCCTCCGAACGCGCCGCCGGCCTCACCTTCCGCCCCTGACGCCCCCCTGCGAGTCGTCGAGATACGGGTTCTGCACCAAGAATCCGCTCGCGGTGGTGCAGAAGTCGTATCTCGACCACTCGTCGGGGGCGGGGGGCGGGTCAGCGGTGGGTGGGGACGGGGCCGCTGCGGCGGCGGAGGGCCTCGTAGGCGTCGGGGTCGTCGCGCGAGAGGCGGGCGCGGGTACGTCGGCGGTAGCGCCACACCTGGGTCAGGCCCACGGTCCACAGCACGTACTGGACGGCCATGGCCCAGCGGAACGAGCCCGAGGAGTAGTCCGACCCGCTGCCGGGCGTCAGCACGTCGAGCACCACGCCGATCGCGATCACGGTGAGCAGGCTGGCGATGAAGCCGCCCTGGTTGACGATGCCGGTGGCGCTGCCGAGGCGGTCGGGCGGGTTGAAGGTGCGCACGAAGTCGAACGCGATCATCGACGCGGGCCCGCCGACGCCCGCGGCCATCACGAGCAGCACCAGCAGCCAGACGGGCGCGTCGCCGGGCCACAGCAGGACGGCCGTCCAGGTGGTGACGATCGCGCCGACGATGCCGAGCACCAGCGTCGAGCGGTGGAACAGCCGGTTGGCGACGAACCACGCGATCACCGGGCCGGCGGCCATCGTGAAGCCCGTGAGCAGCGTCAGCAGCAGACCGGCCTGCGTGGGCGACAGGCCCTCGCCGCGCACGAAGAACGGGTAGCCCCACAGCAGGCCGAGCACCGTGCCCGGGAACTGCGCGGTGAAGTGCGTCCAGAACCCCAGGCGCGTGCCGGGCTCGCCCCACGCGAGCCTGAGCGACGACGTCACGGTGGCGATCGACAGCGGCGGCCCGGTGACGACGCGGCGCTCGGGGGTGTCGGCCACGACGAGGTACAGCAGCACCGCCAGGACGATGCCGATGACGGCCGCGGCGAGGTAGGCGCGCGTCCAGCCGAGCGTGCTCAGCGCCCACGTCATGGGCAGCGCGGCGGCGACCGCGCCGAGCTGGCCGGTGAAGCCGGTGAACTGGGTGACGAGCGGGATGCGCCGCGGCGCGAACCACGTGGTCGCCAGGCGCAGCACGCAGATGAAGACCATCGCGTCGCCGGCGCCGACGAACACGCGCGCCACCAGCCCCAGCAGGTAGGTGTCGGCGAACGCGAAGCCGATCTGCGCGAGCGTCATCACCACCAGGCCGGAGCCGAGCACGCGCCGCGGGCCGAAGCGGTCGAGCACGAGCCCGACGGGCACCTGCAGCCCGGCGTAGACCAGCAGCTGCACCATCGTGAACGTGGCCAGCTGGGCGGCCGAGATGTCGAACCGGTCGGCGGCGGCCAGGCCGGCGACCGCGAGCGACGAGCGGTGGAAGACCGCCAGGACGTAGACGGCGAGCGCGACGCCCCACACGGCGATCGCCCGACGAGCCGGTGCGGGCGGCAGGTCCAGCGACGCGCTCACCGGGCGTCCCCTCCGCCGATCGCGCGGCGCGCGGTGTCGAGGTGGGCGGCGACGGCGGCGGCGAACGCGTCGGCGTCGCCGGCCTCGAGCAGGTCGGTCAGGCGCGCGTGGTCGGCGGCGGCGACCTCCATCCGCTCGCGCGAGACCCGCATCGCCGCCGCGTTGATGCACAGCTGACGGGTGCGCAGGCTGCGGTACAGGCGCGTCAGCACGTCGTTACCGGCCACGCCCACGATCACCTCGTGGAAGGTGCGGTCGGCCTCGGTGAACGCGCTGACGTCGCCGTCGTCGAGCCGTGCGCGCATCTGCTCGGTGAGCTCGCGCAGCCGCGGCACGATCTCGGCACCGCGGGCGAAGGCACGCGGCGCCGCCCACTGCTCGACGAGCGCGCGGGCCTCCCAGACGTCGCCGGCCTCCTGGGCCGACACCGGCACGACGAGCGCGCCCTTCTTGGGGTAGAGCCGCACCATCCCCTCGGACTCCAGGCGCAGGAACGCCTCCCGGACGGGCGTGCGCGAGCAGTCCAGCTCGGCAGCGACGCCGCCCTCGGTGAGCAGGCCGGAGTAGACGCCGTCGAGGATCCCGCGCAGGACGTGCTCGTAGGCACGCACCCCGGCGGACGCGTGGACGGGGGTGGAGGTCGACATGATGCATGCATCATAGATGCAACAGATCGGACGCCGCCAACCCTGGCCTCGGCGCGGGCGGGATGAGAGGCTAGTCCAATGAGCCAATTGCTGTCCGATGTCGTCGTCGTCGACCTCACCCGCGCCCTCGCCGGCCCGCACGCCGGGATGATGCTCGGCGACATGGGCGCCCGCGTCATCAAGGTCGAGACCCCGAACGGCGGGGACGACACCCGCGGCTGGGGGCCGCCGTTCGTCGGCCCCGAGGACGACCGCGAGTCCACCTACTTCCTGTCGTGCAACCGCAACAAGGAGTCGGTGACCGCCGACCTGAAGTCGCCCGAGGGCAAGGAGCTGCTGACGCGCCTGGTGCGTCACGCCGACGTCCTGCTCGAGAACTTCCGCACCGGGGTCCTCGACCGCCTCGGGTTCTCCGTCGAGCAGCTGCACGAGCTGAACCCGCGCCTGGTGATCTGCTCGATGACCGGCTTCGGGCACGACGGCCCCGAGGGCGGCCGCGCCGGTTACGACCAGATCGCGCAGGGCGAGGCGGGTCTGATGAGCCTGACGGGCCCCTCCCCCGATGAGCCCAACAAGGTCGGCGTCCCGATCGGCGACCTGCTGGCCGGCATGAACGGCGCGTTCGGCGTGGTCTCGGCGCTGTACGAGCGCGCCACCACCGGACGCGGACGCGTCGTGCGCACCAGTCTGCTCGCCGGCATCGTCGGCGTGCACGCCTTCCAGGGCACGCGCTGGACGGTCGGCGGCGAGGTGCCCCGCGCGCTCGGCAACCACCACCCGTCGATCTCGCCCTACGGCCTGTTCCGCACCGCCGACGCCCCGGTGCAGCTCGCCGTCGGCAGCGAGGGCCTGTGGGCCCGCTTCGCGCCCGTGATCGGCGTCGCCGTCGACGAGCCGCGCTTCGCCACGAACTCCGACCGCGTCGCGCACCGCGACGAGCTGATCGCGGTCGTCGAGGACGTCTTCGGCTCCGACGGCGCCGAGACGTGGCTCGCCCGGCTGGCCGAGGCGGGCATCCCCGCGGGCAAGGTGCGCACGATCGACGACGTCTACGCGTGGGACCAGACCCGCAGCCAGGGCCTGCTCGTCGACGTCGAGCACAGCAGCCTGGGCACCATCACGCTGCCCGGGCCGCCGATCCGGTTCGACGACAACCTCCACGCCGGTGGCCGCGAGCAGCACCAGGCGCCCCCGCGCCTCGGCGAGCACCAGGCCAGCGTCACGGCCTGGCTCGACGAGCAGGACGCGCAGGCGGGCACGTGAGCCCCCGGCCCACCCGTCTGTCGGCCGCGCAGCTCGTCGAGCTGGTCCTCGACGACGGGTCCTGGACGTCGTGGGACGTGCCGGTCGTGCGCGGCGACCTCGACCCCGACTACGCCGCCGAGCTGGTCGCCGCCGCCGAGAAGTCGGGGGTCGACGAGTCGGTGGTGACCGGTGCCGGCACCGTCAACGGCCGCCGCGTCGCCGTCCTCGCCGGGGAGTTCGCGTTCCTCGCCGGGTCCATCGGCACCGCGGCCGCCGAGCGCCTGGTGGCCGCGATCGAGCGCGCGACCACCGAGGGCCTGCCGCTGCTGGCCGCGCCCGTGTCGGGCGGCACCCGCATGCAGGAGGGCACCGCGGCGTTCGTGCGGATGGTCGACATCACCGCGGCGATCTGCCGCCACAAGGACGCCGGCCACCCCTACCTGGTCTACCTGCGCCACCCCACCACCGGCGGCGTGATGGCGTCGTGGGGGTCGCTCGGCCACGTGACGGTCGCCGAGCCCGGTGCGCTCGTCGGCTTCCTCGGGCCCCGCGTCTACGAGGCGCTCTACGACAAGCCGTTCCCCGAGGGCGTCCAGACCTCGGAGAACCTCTACGCGCACGGCCTCGTCGACGCCGTCCTGCCGCCGGAGGACCTCCAGGAGATCGTGCACCGCGCCCTCCAGGTGCTGACGGCGCCGCGCGACCCCGCCGAGAACCCGCTGGCGCAGTCGCCCGACGCCTCCCCCGAGCCCACCCGCGAGCTCGACGCGTGGGAGTCCGTGACGCGCTCGCGCGACGACCGCCGTCCGGGGGCGCGTCGCCTGCTGCGCCTCGCCGCCACCGACGTCATCCCGCTCAACGGCACGGGCGAGGGCGAGACCGACCCCGGCCTGCTGCTCGCCCTCGCCCGCTTCGGCGGCGCACCCTGCGTCGTGCTCGCCCAGGACCGTCGCGGCCAGACGCGCGAGCGTCCCCTGGGCCCGGGCGCCCTGCGCGAGGCGCGCCGCGGCATGCGCCTGGCCGACGAGCTCGACCTGCCGCTCGTCACGGTCATCGACACCCCCGGCGCCGCGCTGTCGGTCGAGGCCGAGGAGGGCGGGCTCGCCGGCGAGATCGCGCGCTGCCTGGCCGACCTCGTGATGCTCGACGCCCCCACGCTCACCGTCCTGCTCGGCCAGGGCACCGGCGGCGGCGCGCTCGCGCTGCTGCCGGCCGACCGCGTCGTCGCCGCCGAGAACGCCTGGCTCTCGCCGCTGCCGCCCGAGGGCGCGAGCGCCATCCGTCACCGCACGCCCGACCGCGCCGCCGAGATGGCCCGTGCGCAGGGCGTCGGCTCGGGCTCGTTGCAGCAGGCGGGCGTCGTCGACCGCGTCGTGGCCGAGGACGTCGACGCCGCCGAGGACCCCGACGGCTTCTGCCTCGCCCTCGGCGAGGTGGTCCGGCACGAGCTCTACGGCCTGATGCGCCGCGAGAGCGCCGAGCGGATGGCGGCCCGGTTCGCCCGCTACCGGTCGTGACCCCCGTCGTGCAGGTGGCGCACACCGCCCACCTCGAGCCACGCGTGCTCGAGGCGGCGCACGCGCTCCTGCACGACGTCTTCGACGATCTCGAGCCCACCGACTGGCAGCACTGCCTCGGCGGGCTGCACGCCCTCGCGTGGGACGGCGACCTGCTCGTCGGCCACTCCGCGCTCGTCCAGCGACGGCTGGTGCACGGCGACCGGGTGCTGCGCTGCGGCTACGTCGAGGGTGTCGCCGTCCGCACCACCCACCGTCGCCGGGGCGTGGGCGGGCTGGTGATGGAGCCGCTCGAGCGCGCCGCCGACCTCGCGTACGACGTGGGCGCGCTCGCGTCGAGCGACGAGGGGCTGGCCTTCTACGCCGCCCGCGGCTGGCACCGGTGGGAGGGCCGCACCGCCGCCCTCACCCCCGACGGGGTGCGTCCCACCCCCGACGACGACGGCTGCATCTTCCTGCGCCCGGCCCTCCCCGCGTCGCCCGACCTCCTGGTCTGCGACTGGCGCGAGGGCGACCGCTGGTAGCCCGTGGCGTCGTCGTGCGGTCCGCCGACGACGTGTGAGGCTGGAGGTCCGGTCCCCCACCCCGCCGGGCCGGCGACCTGCCGAGCGACACCCCGTGACGCGAGGAGAACCATGGCCGGCGACGAGCACTCCACCGACGAGCTGGGAGCGGGCGAGGTCCGACGGGTCGGACCCTGGGCGGTCGGACGCACGCCTGCAGGCGACGAGTTCGCGGTCTCCCCGCGCTGCCGCCACCAGCTGGCCGACCTGAGCAGGGGCACGGTCGACGCCGACGGGTGCCTGGTGTGCCCGTGGCACCAGAGCCGCTACGACGTCACGACCGGGGCGATGGTCGCCGGGCCGCGCGGGTTCTTCGGCTACCACGGGCGGACCGTGGTCTACGGCTCGATCGTGCTCGCGTACGGGCGCCACCTGCGCCTGCGGGTCGGCCGGGTCCTGCACCGCGACGGACGGCTGACCGTCCGCCGCTGACCGCTCAGCCCCCGGGGTCGTGGAGCGCCCCGCCGTGCTGGATCCACCAGCGCGCCGCGCCCCGGACGTCGGCCGGTGCGTCGGGGTCGTCCACCAGCCGCCGCAGCCGCGGGCTCTCCGTCATGCCCAGCGCGTACATCTCGGCGGGCGAGGGGACGCCGAGGTCGTCGGGCACCACCGCCCCCGGCACGTGCGCGAGCGCCCGGAACCGGATACCGGCGTCGATGTCGTCGCGCCCCGCCAGCTTGACGACCCCGTCGCGGTGCTCCTCGGTGGCGAGGTAGGTCAGGCCGGTCGCGTGCGCGTCGAGCAGGTGGTCGCCGGACGCGCAGACGGTGACCAGGTGGTCGGCCAGGTCGGACCGGAACGGGCTGGCCATCAGCACCATCCAGCTCTCGTGCTGCGCGTCGGCTCCCCGCATCCCGAGGGCCTCCTCGAGCAGGTCGCGCAGAACGTCGTCGACGTCGACCCCGACCACCTCCATCGCCGACGCGGCCGAACGCCGGATCACGGCCCGTTCGACCTGCGCCTCGGCGGAGGCCTCAGCGGCGCGACGGCGACGCAGCAGCGGCGCGAGCGGGCCGGACGACTGCGGGCCCAGCTCGCCGGCCAGGCGGAAGGCGAGGTCGACGTTGCGGGGGGAGTCGCCCGTGATGACCGTCGCGAGGGTAGAGCTCAGCTGCCGCGTGAGGCCGGGCGAGAGCTCCTGGGGGACGCCGTGGTCGCCGAGCCCCCACAGCGCGCCGGTACGGACCGACTCCGACTCGTGCGAGGTGAGACGCACCAACATCTCGATCGGCGCGATGCCGCCGGCGTCGTGGAGGTTCGCGACGAGGTCGACGACGGCCTGCGACGACGGCTCGGTGACCTGGCGGCCGATGGCTCGCACCACGTGCGGCCCGACCAGCTCGTGACCCAGCATCTGGCGCATCGCCTCGATGCGGCGCAGCCAGGCACGCCCGACCGACCGGGGCACCTCGCCGACGAGCGCCTGTGCGGTCTCCTCGCGCAGCGCCTCGGGCAGGTACACGAGCATCTCCTGGCTCGTGACCAGACCGGCGAGGCGGTGCCAGGTGCCCCCGTCGTGCTCGCCCGCGGCGAGCAGCGCGAGGCAGTCGTCGAGACCGCGCACCGCCTCGGCACGGGGCAGTGGCGGCCCCGGCTCGCGCGTCTCCATGCCGTGGTCGCGCCACAGCACCTCGACGGTCGCGACCAGGAGGTGCTCGGGCAGGCCGAGAGCGCTCTCGTACCCCGCGACGATCGCGCGGCTGGCCCGGATGCGGCCGGACTCCCAGCGGCTCACCCGGCTCGCGTCGACGCTGACGTGCGGCGCCACCTGGGCGAGACGCTCGGCGAAGGGCGCCTGCATGGTGAGTCGAGGATCGTGGGACCGCCGTCGCCACGACTTCAGGAGCCACCCGACCCGCGCATCGACGATCTGCGTCGTGTCGCTGCCCACAGCACCTCCGAGAACGGCCAACCGTCAGCCGTCCCGGTGACGTTAACGGCGACGTCGTCCCCGGACGGGCGATTTGCGCGCGGTGGGAACCGGTGCAAAACCGCCCGTCCAGGACGCGCGTGCGTCAGTAGAGCAGCGCGTTGGCCGGGTCGTGCAGCAGCGCGCCCACGTCGGCGAGGAAGCGCGAGCCCTGCTCGCCGTCGGCGACCCGGTGGTCGAACGACAGCGCGAGGGTGCACACCGAGCGGGGCTCGATGCGCTCGCCGTCCGGCCCGTCGACCACCCACGGCATCCGCCGGATCTGCCCGAAGGCGAGGATGCCGGCCTCGCCGGGGTTGAGGATCGGCGTGCCCGCGTCGACGCCGAAGACACCGACGTTGGTGATCGTGAACGTGCCGCCGCTCATCTCCGCCGGCTGGGTGCGGCCCTCGCGGGCGGTGGCGACGAGGGTGCCGAGCGCCGCGGCGAGGTCGTGCAGCCCGAGCGCCTGCGCGCCCTTGACGTTGGGCACGACCAACCCGCGCGGGGTGGCGGCCGCGATGCCGAGGTTGACGTCGTGCTCGAGCACGATCTCCTGGGCGGCCTCGTCCCACCGGGCGTTCAGCTCGGGGGTGCGGCGGGCCGCCAGGCAGACGGCCTTGGCCAGGACGAGCAGCGGCGAGACCTTGACGTCGGCGAACGCGCGGTCGGCCTTGAGCCGGTCGACGAGCTCGACCGTGCGGGTGACGTCGACCGTGAGCCACTCGGTGACGTGCGGCGCGGTGAAGGCCGAGCCGACCATCGCCTGGGCGGTCATCTTGCGCACGCCCTTGACCGGCACACGCGTCTGGCCGCCGGCCGTCCGAGCCTGGACGACCGGTGGCGTGGCCGCCGGGACGGCCGAGCCGTGGCTCTCGACGTCGGCGCGCGTGACGACGCCGCCGGGGCCGCTGGGCGTGACCGTTGACAGGTCGACGCCGAGGTCCTTGGCCAGCTTGCGGACCGGCGGCTTGGCCAGCGCGCGGACGAGCGCCGCGTCGGCCCCGGTGCCCGCGGTGCGGGCCTCGGCCGCGACCGGGGTGGTGGCGGCGACGACCGCGGGCGGGAGCGGCGCCTCGGCGCCGAACGCGCCGTTGACCTCGGCGCGGACCTCCTCGGTCGGGGCGGACGGCGCGGCCTTGCGCGGACGACGCCGGGTGCCCGACGCGCGCGGGCCGTAGCCCACCAGCGTCTTCATGGGCTCCTCCTCCGCCGGTGCGGCGGCGTCGTCCTCGGTGACGTCGACGCCGGCCGGGGCGACCGCGATGATCGGCGTGCCGACGGCGACGGTCTCGCCGGCGTCGACCAGCAGGCGGGCGACGGTGCCCGCGTACGGGCTGGGCAGCTCGACGACGGACTTGGCGGTCTCGATCTCGACCACGACGTCGTTGACCTCGATGACGTCGCCGGGCTTGACCGACCAGCTGACGATCTCGGCCTCGGTCAGGCCCTCGCCCACGTCGGGCAGGTTGAACTGCTGCATCTGGCTCATGGGTCCCCCTCTCAGAACGCGAGCGAACGGTCGACGGCGTCGAGCACCCGGTCCAGGTCGGGCAGGTACTCCTCCTCGATCCGGCTCGGCGGGTAGGGCGTGTCGAAGCCGGCCACGCGCAGGACGGGCGCCTCGAGCGCGTAGAAGCACTCCTGCTGGATGCGGGCCGCGATCTCCGACCCCATGCCGAGCGAGCGCGCGGCCTCGTGGACGACGACCGCGCGGCCGGTGCGGCGCACGGAGGCGAACACGGGCTCGAGGTCGAGCGGCGACAGCGTGCGCAGGTCGATGACCTCCAGGCTGCGCCCCTCCTCCGACGCGGCCAGCGCGGCGTCGCGGCACAGCCGGACGGTGGGCCCGTAGGCGAGCAGCGTGAGGTCGGTGCCCTCGCGCAGGGTGCGGGAGGTGAACAGCGGCGGCGGGGTGGCCTCGGTGTCGACCTCGGCCTTCTCGCCGTGGTACTGGCGCTTGGGCTCGAGGAACACCACCGGGTCGTCGGCGGCGATCGCCTGCTGGATCATCCAGTAGGCGTCGGCAGGGTTGGAGCAGGCGACGACCTTGAGGCCCGCGGTGTGCGCGAACTGCGCCTCGGGGCTCTCCGAGTGGTGCTCGACGGCGCCGATGCCGCCACCGAACGGGATGCGGATGACGATCGGCATCGGCTGGCGCCCGTGGCTGCGGAAGTGCAGCTTGGCCACCTGGCTGACGATCTGGTCGTACGCCGGGTAGACGAAGCCGTCGAACTGGATCTCGCAGACGGGCCGGTAGCCGCGCATCGCCAGGCCCACCGCGGTGCCGAGGATGGCCGACTCGGCCAGCGGCGTGTCGATGACGCGGTCCTCGCCGAAGTCCTTCTGCAGGCCGTCGGTGATGCGGAAGACGCCGCCGAGCTTGCCGACGTCCTCGCCCATCATCAGCACCTTGGGGTCGTGCTCCATCGCGGCGCGCAGGCCGGCGTTGAGGGCCTTGGCCATGGTCATCGTGGTGATCATCGGTGCGCTCCGTCCGTGGCGACCTCGAAGGAGTCGAGGTAGGCGGCGTGCTCGTCGCGCTGCTGCGCGAGCTCGGCGGACTCCTCGACGTAGACCTGGTCGAAGACCGACATGATCGACGGGTCGGCCATCGCGCGGGTGCCCTCGCGCAGCCGGACCGCGAGCGCGTCGGCCTCCTCGGCGATCTCGGAGAAGAACTCCTCGCCGACGCCGACGTGACGCGTGAGGTAGGCGTGCACGCGCTCGACCGGGTCCTTGAGCTTCCAGTGCTCGAGGTCGTCGGACAGCCGGTAGCGGGTGGGGTCGTCGGTGGTGGTGTGGGCGCCCATCCGGTAGGTGAACGCCTCGATCAGCGTGGGGCCGCTGCCCTCGCGGGCGCGCTGCAGGGCGGCCTGGGTGACGGCGTGGACGGCGAGGACGTCGTTGCCGTCGACGCGGACGCCGGGGAACCCGAACCCCGACGCGCGCTGGTACAGCGGGATGCGCGTCTGGCGGTCGATGGGCTCGGAGATGGCCCACTGGTTGTTCTGGCAGAAGAACACGACGGGGGCGTTGAAGACGCTGGCCCAGATGAACGCCTCGTTGACGTCGCCCTGGCTGGTGGCGCCGTCGCCGAAGTAGGCGATCACGGCGGCGTCGCGCGCGGGGTCGTCGGTGCCGACCACGCCGTCGCGCTGCAGCCCCATCGCGTAGCCGGTGGCGTGGAGCGTCTGGGCGCCGATGACGATCGTGTAGAGGCCGAACCCGGTGGCGGCGGGGTCCCAGCTGCCCTGGTCGACCCCGCGGAACAGGCTGAGGAGCGACAGCGGGTCGACGCCGCGCGTCCACGCGACACCGTGCTCGCGGTAGGTCGGGAACGCGTGGTCCTGGGCCCGCAGGGCGCGTCCGGAGCCGATCTGCGCGGCCTCCTGGCCGAGGAGCGAGGCCCAGATGCCGAGCTCGCCGTGGCGCTGGAGTGCGGTGGCCTCGGTGTCGATGCGGCGGGTGAGGACGAGGTCGCGGTAGAGCGACCGGATCGTGTCGTCGTCGCCGTCGAACGCGTAGTCGGGATGCTCGGTGCGCTCGCCCTCGGGGGTGAGCAGCTGGACGAGGTCGGGGTCGGCCACGGGGCGTTCTCCTTGGAGCTCGGCGGCCGTCGGGGTCGCCGTGGCCGGGGGACTCGACCCGGCCGGTGTCGCGGGGGTGGTGCGACGTGGGCCCGGGTCCGTGCGGTCTTCGCGTGCTGTGACGGGCGCCACAGCACGTGGCCAGACTAGCCCGAGGGCGGGGCCGCCTCCAAAACCTCCGCAGGTTCGATCGGCACCCCCCTGGGTGCGGTCGTAGCGTCGAGATCGACCCCCTCTCTTCGAACCCGAGGACGACTCATGAGCGAGACGACGAACGACACCCACCAGGTGCAGAGCTGGACCGACCTCGGAGCCGAGATGTGGTCGTACCTCACCGGCAAGGGTGCCGCGGTGAACTACAGCTTCGTCGATCTCGAGGTCGAGGTCCCCCGCGACACCGGCGCCGACGCGCCCCGCGCCACCTGGAAGCTCAACGGCACCCTGCGCGTCACCACGAGCGACGACGAGGCCGCGGGCTCCGACCCCTACCGGAGCTGAGATGGCTCCCCGGATCTCGATCGACGCGGACCTGCGCTTCGAGCTGAGCCCGGGCGGGTCGGCAGGGACCACCAGCGGCACCGTGAAGGCGTCCGGACGGCACCTCGAGGTGTTCACCGACGACCCGGCGCTGCTGTCGGGCCTCGCCGGATCGGACGACACGGCACGCGACCTCGCGGACGCGCTCGCCGCGCAGCACCTCTCGATGACCATCAGCGGACCCAAGGGCCCGATCGCGACGGTCGGCGACGTCAAGGCGCCACTGCTGCACCGCGTGCTGACCCGCTCGTCGCACATCCGTCTGGGCAAGGTCGGCGCCCTGCTGACGTTCGTCCGCACCCGGCGCGGCGCCGACGGGCGTGACGTCGTGGGCCTGCCCCCGGGCACGCCCCTGCCCTTCGCCCCGACCCTCCAGGGGTGGCGGCGTCGGCGCGTCACGACCACCCACGACCCGCTGGGCGGCGGACGCCCGCGGCTCGTCCAGCACCTGTCGCGCCCGTACATGGGCGAGCAGGCACCCGAGTTCGCGCTGGTCCCGGGCATCACCCGCATCGGGTCCGACGAGACCATGGACATCGTGCTTCCCGAGCTCGAGCCCGAGCAGGCGCACGTCTACCGCACCGAGCGCGACGAGTACGTCGTCCGCAACGTCGGGCGACCCGGGACGCTCGTCGTCAACGGGGCGCCGATGACCCAGCAGCTGCTCCGCACCGGCACGCGGGTGGAGCTGGGGTCGTACACGTTCGGCTACGTGCGCGACGAGCACGCCGACCACGGTCGTCCGTACGGCGGACGCACGGGTGGCGAGACGGGCCGCCAGCGCCGTCAGCCTCCCCGCCCGGGTGCCGACCCGGTCACCGACTCGTCCTGACGCCATCGCCCTGGCGCACGACGAGCAGCGGCCCACGATCCCGGACGGGGGTCGTGGGCCGCTGTCCGTGCTGCCTCAGCCGGGGGCGAGGTGGTCGAGGTGGCCGGAGGCGTCGAGGTGGACGTTGAGCCGGTCGGGGCGCCAGTCCATCGTCATCATCATGCCGGGCTCGAGCACCCGGACCCGCCGGCCGTCGGCCTGGGCGCGCGCGATGGCGTCGTCCTTGCCGAGGTCGGCGTAGGCGCTGAACCAGTCGGTCTCGCCCTGGCCGTCGGTGCTCGTCGGGTCGCTCACGTGACCAGTCTGCCCCTCAGGAGGTGGGCGCCGCGAAGAGCAGCTTGTACGTCGAGGTGCCGAGCAGCCCGCCGGTGACCTTGCCCGTGGTGGCCGCGCCGTTGATGCCGCTGCTCACCTGGGCGGGCGTCGCCGACGGGTTCGCCTGCAGGAAGCGCGCGGCGGCGCCCGCGACGTGGGGCGAGGCCATCGAGGTGCCGCTGATGGTGTTGGTGGCCGTGGTGCTGCCGATCCAGGCCGACGTGATGTCCGAGCCGGGGGCGGCGAGGTCGACGCACGAGCCGGTGTTGCTGAACGACGACAGGCGGTCGGTCCTGGTGCTCGAGGCGACGGTCAGCGCCGACGGCACGGCGGCCGGCGACGACAGGCACGCGTCGGCGCTGCTGTTGCCGGCGGCGACGGCGTAGGTCACGCCGGACGCGATCGAGCGCGCCACCGCGTCGTCGAGGGCCTGGTCCTTGAGGCCGCCGAGGCTCATGTTGGCGACCGACGGGCCGGAGTGGTTCTCGGTGACCCAGTCGACGCCGGCGATGACGCCGCTCGTCGTGCCGCTGCCCTCGGCGTCGAGCACCCGGACGGGCACCAGGCTGACGCCCTTGGCGATGCCGAACGACGAGCCGCCCACGGTGCCCGCGACGTGCGTGCCGTGGCCGTTGGCGTCGTTGGTGCCGTTGCCGTCGGCGATGCTCGTGAAGCCGCCGGAGACGCGTCCGCCGAAGTCCTGGTGGGCGGCGTTGATGCCGGTGTCGATGACGTACGCGGTGACGCCGGCGCCCGTCGTGCCGTACGTGTAGGTGCTGTTCAGCGGGAGGTCGCGCTGGTCGGTGCGGTCCAGGCCCCAGCTGGGCGTGGGCGACTGGGTGCCCTGCGTGGTGATGCGCTGGTCGGCCTGCACGTAGTCGACGCGGGGGTCCTTGCGCAGCGTGGCGAGGTCGGCGTCGTCCAGCTTGGCGGCGAACCCGGTCAGGGCGCTGTCGAACTGGCGGGTGACCGTGCCGCCGAGACCGCGCGAGCGGGCGGCGAGGGCCCTGGCGTCGGCGGTCTCGCCGTCCTTCAGCACCACGACGTAGCGGCCGTCGATGGCCTGGGCGCTGGACGCCCCGACGAGCGGGGCGACGTCCGGGCCGCTCGCGGCCTGGGCCACGGCGGGGACGGCCAGGACGAGGGCGGTGGCGGCGACGGCGGCCGCGCGGGCACGGTTCACGGGGGTTCTGCGCATCGAGGAGGCTCCAGTCCGAGGAGAGGTCGGCGTCCGCCGGCCCGCTGTGCCTCAAGGTGTTCCCCGTCCGCGGCCTTTTCAAACCCGCGGTATGTCAGACGGCGTGCCGGGCGGGCGGGCACGGACGGGAGAATCAGCGTATGGCCGTGTGGGGCGGTCATACGCCGATACCCACCCGCGGCCGACGGGAGAATCGAGGTCCTGGTCCACATCGGGGCCGGACCTCGATCTTCCGGTCCCGCCCCGATCGCGGGGGCCGCGCCGACCGACCGCGCCTCAGCCCCAGCGGACGGCGTAGCGGCCGGGGGCGAGGTGGTGGCGGATCATCCGGACGCAGCCGGTGCTGTCGGGCTGGACGGGGCCGACGACCTCGCCGGCGCCGTCGAGGTCGCTGTGCACCATCTCCACGGTCGCGGGACGGGCGGCGGGGTCGAAGCGGACCTCGAGCACGAGCTCGCGCAGCGGCATCCGGCGCAGCGTCGCGTAGGAGCGACCGCCGCCGAGTCCGGTGAGGCGGTACTCCACGATCGCCGAGTCACCCTGCTCCAGGCGGCGGTCGAGCAAGACCTCCTGGCCGACGAGCGACCGGTCGTGGGAGGTGTAGGTGCGGCCCAGCGAGCAGTGGAGCAGCGGCTCGATCGCCGGTTCGCGGTCGCCGTCCGCGCGGGCGGGGTCGACCCGGAGCACCAGGAACCGGTCGGCCCCGGCGACGGACGCGACGAGCACCCGTCGCACCCAGCGGGAGCGCACTGCGCCGTCCGGGCCGACGTCGACCGAGCAGTGCTCGCTGAGGATCTCCAGCTGGTCGCGCAGGCGGGCGTCCTCGTGGCGCAGCTCGTCGGGGGTGGGCTGGCCCTCGTCGAGGACGTCGCGCAGGTCGGTCCCCGGCTCGACCGAGCGCTGCGCGCGGTGGCCGAGCTGGGCGCCGAGCGTGCCGGGCTCGAGCTCGAGGATCTTCTCCAGCGCGGGGACGGCGACCAGGCTCGAGCGGCGGCCGGGCTCGCTGCGCCCGGACTGCCAGTAGCTGAGCGTGGCGACGGACACCTGCGCGCCGAGGTCGCCGAGCCGCGACTGCAGCCGCTCGAGCGACAGGCCCCGCCGCTCGATCGCGCAGCGCAGCACGGGGGCGAAGCCGGTACGGGCGTCGGGAGCCCTCCCGTCGCGGGTCGTCGTCACGGCAGGGTCTTACCCCGTCCCGACGTCCCCCAACCCACATATCGTCTACTTGACCACAACGCGGGCCGGTGCCGTACGCTCGTGTCGTGATCACGTTGGCCGACCTCCAGGTGACCCGGCTCGGCGAGCCCCGGTTCGCCTCACCGCTGCAGAAGTACGTCAGCGGCCGCAGCACCAACGAGTACTACGTCGGCGAGGAGGACCGCGTCCTCTACGACGACACCCTCGAGATGATCAACCGCCGCGGCCTGCCGCTCGAGGAGCTGCCCACGTTCGAGCCCGGCGGCCCGCGCGCCGAGCTGTTCTTCGAGCCCGGACGCACCCGCGTCGGCATCGTCACGTGCGGCGGCCTGTGCCCCGGCCTGAACGACGTGATCCGTGCGGTCGTGCTCGAGCTGCGCGACCACTACGACGTCACCGACGTGCTGGGCTTCACCGGCGGCTACGCCGGGCTCAACCCCGAGCTCGAGCAGCCCGTCATCCAGCTCACGCCCGCGATCGTCGACAAGATCAACGAGCAGGGCGGGACGATCCTCGGCTCCTCGCGCGGCGCGCAGGACCCCACCGTCATCGTCGACCGCCTCACCGACCTCGGCGTCGACATCCTCTTCGTCGTCGGCGGCGACGGCTCGATGCGCGGCGCGCACAACATCACCGCCGAGATCGCCGCGCGCGGCGTGCCGATCTCGGTGATCGGCATCCCCAAGACGATCGACAACGACATCCCGCACATCGGGCAGAGCTTCGGCTTCTCCACCGCGTTCGCCGAGGCGGCCAAGTCGATCACCGCGGCGCGGGTCGAGGCCAGCGCCGCCCGCGGGGGCGTCGGCCTGGTCAAGCTGATGGGTCGCCACGCCGGCTTCATCGCCTGCTACGCCGCGCTGGCCAACCACGACGCCGACTTCGTGCTCATCCCCGAGGTGCCCTTCGCCCTCGACGGTGAGCACGGGCTGCTCGCGTCCCTCGCGCGTCGCGTCGAGACGCGCGGCAGCGCCGTCATCGTCGTCGCCGAGGGCGCCGGGCAGGAGCTGCTGCCCGAGACCGCCACCACCGACGCGTCCGGCAACCGCACGCTGGGCGACATCAGTGCCTTCCTGCACCAGGAGATCACCGCCGACTTCGCCCGGCGCGGGGCTCCGCTCACCGTCCGCGGCCTGAACCCCGGCTACGCGATCCGCGCTGTTCCCGCTGACGCCTCCGACTCGGTGTACTGCGCGCGGCTGGCCCAGACCGCCGTCCACGCGGGCATGGCGGGCCGGACCGACATGGTCGTGGGACGTCGGCGGCACCGGTTCGTCCACGTGCCGGTGCCCGTGGTCACCCGCGGCAGCCACAGCGTCCACCCCGAGGGCGACCTGTGGCTGAGCGTGCTGGAGTCCACCGCGCAGCCCACCGACATGCGCTGAGCCCCAGGGCTCAGTCGGCGAGGGAGTCCAGCCGGTCGCGGCTGATGCTGAGCGCGGTCCCGCTCGGGTCGACCACGGTGATCCCGTCGTCGGTGAGCCGCGTGGCCAGGGTGGCGTCGGCGGTGAACGGGTCGCGGTTGGTCAGGTACCTGCCGCCGGCGGACCCGTCGATCCGCGCCTCGACCCGGATCTCGTGCCGCCCCGGCACCACGATCAGCTCGGGACGGCTCACCCTCTCGACGCAGTAGCCCTGGAACCCCGACACCGTGTCGTCGGTCTGACACCCGAGCGTCCGCGTCGACTCGAGCAGCGCGGTCGACCCGACCACCGCTCGCACGACCACCGCGCCGACGACGACCACGGCTGCCGCGACGAACGCCGCCACCAGCGCGACGGCCCAGCGGGGCACGGTCAGCCCCCGACCAGCTTCGCCGCCACCGTGAGGAAGGCGTCGTTGCCGGGCGTCTCGCCGATCGTCACGCGCGCGCCCTCGCCGGCGAACGGCCGCACCATGACGCCGGCCTCGGCGCACGCGGCGGCGAGGTCGAGCGTGCCCTCGCCCGCGGGCAGCCAGACGAAGTTGGCCTGGCTGTCGGGCACGTCCCAGCCGGACTCGAGCAGGGCGTCGCGCACGCGCGTGCGCTCGGCGACCAGCCCGGCGACGCGCTCGGCCAGCTCGTCCTCGTGGTCCAGCGACGCGACGGCCGCGGCCTGGGCGAGGTCGGACACGCCGAACGGGAGCGCGCACGCGCGGATCGCGGTGGCCACCGGCTCGGCGGCGACGGCGTAGCCGATCCGCAGGCCCGCCAGGCCCCACGCCTTGGAGAACGTGCGCAGCCCGACCACGCGCGGGTGGTCGCGGCGCAGCTCGATCGAGGTCTCGGCGGGCGCGGGGTCGCGGAACTCCAGGTACGCCTCGTCCACCACCACGAGCACGTGCTCGGGCACCAGGGCGACGAAGTCGCGCAGCGCGGCGGCGTCGACGGCCGGACCCGTCGGGTTGTTGGGCGTGCAGACGATCAGCACGCGGGTGCGGTCGGTGACCGCGGCGAGCATGGCGTCGAGGTCGTGCTCGGCGGTGGCCGTGAGCGGCACCTGCACCGAGCGGGCGCCGGTGAGGTTGATCGCGATCGGGTACGCCTCGAACGAGCGCCAGGCGTGGACGACCTCGTCGCCGGGCTCGCAGTAGGCCTGGAGCAGGTGGTAGAGCACCGCCACCGAGCCGGCCCCCGACGCGAGCTCGTCGGTGCGCACGCCGTGACGCTCCGCGAGCCGCTCGTACAGACCCGTCACGCCCATGTCGGGGTAGCGGTTGAGGCCGGGCAGCGTGCTGCGGACGGCCTCGACGACGCCGGGCAGCGGCGGGTAGGGGTTCTCGTTGCTGGACAGCTTGTACGTCGCCAGGCCGTCGCGCGGCGCCGGCGGACGTCCCGGCTTGTAGACGGGGACGCCGTCCAGCGCGGCCCGCGGGGCGAGCGCGTCGTGGGTGCTGGTCATGCCCGAACGGTACGCGTGGACCGGGTCCGACGTGGGCCTGCCCGTCGGCCTCTGGGAGCATCTCCCGGTGCCCTCCCCCGCCGCCGATCCGCGTCGGGGCTACGTGCTCGTCGTCTCGGCGGCGGTCTTCTTCGTGCTCAACGCAGGGGTGTCCCGCGTCGCCATGCGTGCCGGCGTCGACCCGGCGACCCTGACCACCGTGCGCGTCACGATGGGCACCCTGGTGTTCGCCGGCTACGCGCTCGCCGTGCGCCGCAGCGCGCTGCGTCCGCCGAGCCTGCGCGCGCTGCCCGCGTTCTGCCTGCTCGGCGTGGTGGGCATCGCCGGCGTGCAGTGGACGTACAACGTCGCGATCGACCGCGTCCCGGTGGGCATCGCCCTGCTGCTCGAGTACCTCGCCCCCGTGCTCGTGGTGCTGTGGGTGCGGTTCGTGCGCGGCGAGGCCGTGCGGCGTCGCATGTGGCTGGCCGTGGGCCTGTGCCTGGTGGGGCTGGCCGTCGTCGGACGGGTCTGGCAGGGCCTGGCCTTCGACGGCGTCGGCGTGCTGGCCGGCCTGGGCGCGGCGGTCTGCTTCGCCACCTACTTCCTGGCGGGCGAGCGCGGCGTCGGCCAGGACGACCCCCTGCGCGTGATCCTGTGGGGCTTCGCGCTCGCGGCCGTCGCGATGAACCTCGTCTCGCCGGTCTGGACGGTCGACGGCCTCGGCACGAGCGCGAGCCTGCTCGGCTCGCTCGACGGTCTGCGCGCGCCGCTCTGGGCGCTGCTCGTCTGGGTGGTCCTGCTCGGGACGGTCGCGCCGTTCTTCCTGTCGCTCGCGGCCCTGCAGCACCTGCCGTCGACCATCGTCACGCTCGTCGCGACCCTCGAGCCGGTGGGCGCCACCGTCCTCGGCTGGGCCTGGTTCGGCGAGGCGCTGACCGCCGCGCAGGTGGTGGGCGTCCTGCTCGTGGTGGGCGGGATCTGCGTCGCACAGTCCGCCCGCACCCGCGCACCCGACCCGGTGGTGCCCGAGATGGCGGTCTGAGCGACGGCCGGCACCGCGGGGCCGGTCGAGCGGGCTCAGCGACCCCAGAGGTGGTCGAGGGCGTCGTCGACGAGGGCGTAGGCGCGGGCGCGGAGGTCGTCCTCGTGCGCCCACATGGTGTCGCGCAGGGCGTCGGGGTCGTCGATGCCGTGCTCGCGAGCCCAGTCGCCGAGCTTGTCGAGCCAGGTGCCGAACTCGTGCGGCGTCACCTCGGGGTGGAACTGCCAGCCCAGGGCGCGCGCACCGTGCGCGTCGTCGGCGAAGCCCTGGCACCCGCCCGGCGAGCTGCCGAGCACCCGCGAGGTGGGCGGCGCGACGAACGCGTCGGAGTGCATCTGCGGCCACGGCCCCGATGGGCAGAGCACCGGGTCGCGCGAGTCGACGTCGAACAGACCGATCTCCGGCGAGGGCGACGGCCCGACGCTGCCGCCGAGCGCGTGCGCGAGCAGCTGTCCGCCGTAGCAGATGCCCAGCACCGGGACGCCCGCCGCGAGCGCGCCGCGCACGTACCGGGACTCGCGCTCGACGACGTCGGCGTGCTCGGACGCGTGCCCGCTGCGGCCCGACCCGAGCAGCAGGACGAGGTCGGCCCGCTGCCGGTCGTCCCAGTCGCCGAGCCGGTCGCGGTCGACCCGCGCGGACGTCGCGTGGTGGTGCTCGCGCAGCCGCTGCCCCACGAACCCCGTGTCGTCGTCGCCGACGTCACCGACGACGAGGACGTGGCGGCGCGGGGTCACGCGCACACAGTAGGGCGGGGTCTCATCCGAGGTCGAGCAGACCTCCCGGGATGTGCTCGAGGTCGCGGCCGAGGGCGATGTCGAGGGGGTTGGTCATGCAGCGGATGGAGCCGCCGCCCTTGTGCAGCTCGCCCATCGGCACCACGACGACCTCGAGGTCCCACGCCTCGAGCTGGGCGCGGACGCGCGGCGGGCAGGCCGGCATGACGACCGTGCGCCCCACCACGACGGAGTTGGCGCAGAACGTCAGCGCCTCGTCGACGGTGAGCACGAGCGGCTCGGCGACGCGATCGAGGACGGCGGCGGCACCGTCGGCGTCGAACGCCTCGGGGCAGACCATCGCGTGGACGTCGTCGAGCGGGCAGAACGCGAGGTCGAGGTGGTACATCGCCGGGTGGACGATGCGCAGGCCGCGGACGCGGACCTCGAGGTCCGCGGCGATGCCCTTGAGGCCGACCTCGTCGCTGCGCTTGCCGTGGCCGACGAGCAGCTCGCCGCCGTGCGGGAACGCGTCGCCGGACTCCCACAGGCCGCCGACGCCGTCGCGTCCGACGTAGGTGGGCGTGTACCCGAGGGCCGCGAACGAGCCGGCCGCGGTGATGGTCTCGTTGCGGCGCTCGGAGAACCGCATGTGCGACATCACGACGCGGTCGGGGGCGCCGGCGGGCGTGGTGACCGCCAGGCCGAGGTTCATCGCGAAGACCATGTCGGGCGAGTCCTGGCGGGCCTCGAACACCTCGACGCGGGCGCCGAGGCCGACGAGCGTGTCGCGCAGGTGCTCCCACTCGGCGCGGGCGAGCGCGACGTCGGGCTGGTCGGCGGTGTCCATGAACGGGTTGATCGCGTAGTCGATCCGGAAGTGGTCGGGCTCGACCATCGCGTAGTGCCGGCCCCACTGCAGGGTGGTGGTCATCGTCGCCTCCCGAGCGCTCTCATGTCGCGTGCATTGTCTGACAATCAGACAGTAGCAGTCTACGGGCGTAGTGTGTCCCCGCGATGTACGAATCGTTAGCGCTCGAGCACAGCTCCACGGTCGACCGTGCCGCCGAAGTGCTGCGCCAGGCGCTGTTCGCCGGCGACCTCGCCCCGGGCACGCCGCTGCGCGAGATCGCGCTCGCCGACCAGCTGGGCGTCGGACGCAGCTCGGTGCGCGAGGCGCTCGGCGTCCTCATCGCCGAGGGCCTGGTGACGCGCATCCCCAACCGCGGCGTCGTGGTCACCGAGCTCGACCCCGAGCAGATCCACGACGTCGTCGCCGTCCGCCTCGTGCTGGAGACGGCCGGTGCCCACGCCTGGATCGGCGCCACCGACGAGGCCCGGGGCGCCGTCCGGTCCGCGATGGCCGACTACCGCCACCTCGCCCAGGTGGGCGCCGAGGCCCGTCAGATCACCGAGGCGCACCTGGCCTTCCACCGCAGCCTGGTCGCGCTGACGGGCAGCCGCCGCCTCGTCGCCGTCGCCGACCAGGTGACGGCCGAGATCCGTCTCGCCCTGGCGCACCTCGACCGGCTGCGCCTCAACGCCGCCGAGCAGGTCACCGACCACCAGCGGCTGCTCGACATGCTCGAGGACGGCGACACCGAGGGCGTCGCCACCGAGCTGGTGGCCCACCTCGCCGACGCCGAGTCGTCGCTGGTTGAGACGCTGTACGTCCCCGAGGGCTGACGCGCCGGACGGCTCGACGCGCCTGACAGACTGGGGGCATGCTCCAGACCGTCACCACCTGGCTGTCCAACGCGGCGGCCATCGCCGTCGCGGCGTGGCTGTTCGGCGGCATCGCCGTCGGCACCGCCGCGGACGACACCACCCAGCGCGTCCTCACGCTCCTGCTCATCGCGGCCGTGTTCTCGCTGATCAACGCGCTGATCGCGCCCGTGGTCAAGCTGCTGTCGCTGCCGTTCATCGTCATCACGCTCGGCCTCGCCCTGCTCGTGATCAACGCCCTGCTGCTCCTGCTCACCGAGTGGGTCACCGGCAAGCTCGACGTCGCGTTCGTCGTCGAGGGGTTCTGGTGGGCCGTGGCCGGGTCGATCGTGATCTCGGTCGTCAACGGCGTCCTCGGCCTGTTCTTCGCGAGGGACTGACGTGAGCGACTCCCCGTACCGCATCGCCGTCGTCTGCCTGGGCAACATCTGCCGCTCACCCACCGCCGAGGTGGTGCTGCGCGACCGCGTCGAGGGCGCCGGCCTCGACGACCGCGTCGAGGTGGTCTCCGCCGGCACCAGCCGCTACGAGATCGGCAACCCGATGGACTCCCGCGCCGCCCGCGAGCTGCGCGGCCGCGGGTACGACGTGCCCGACCGGACCGCTCAGCAGTTCGGCGCCGACGCGTTCGCCGACGTCGACCTCGTCCTGGCGATGGACGCGAGCAACCACGACGACCTGCTGGCGGTGGCCCCCGACGGGGCGGCGCGCGGCAAGGTACGGATGTTCCGCGACTTCGACCCCGAGGCCGCCGACGGCGACCGCGAGGTCCCCGACCCCTGGTACGGCGGCCAGGCCGGGTTCGCCGACGTGCTCAGCACCGTCGAGCGCACGAGCGACGCGATCGTCGCGCAGCTGCCCGACCTGATCGGGCGCTGAGCGGTGGGCCCGCTCGGGTAGGTTGCGGGCATGGCACGGATGGGAGCCGTCGCAGCGCGCGCCGAGAAGCTGCTGGGGGTCGACGTGGTCGCCACGACGCCCGTCGCGGGCGGCGACATCTGCACCTCGACGCGGCTCCGGCTCACCGACGGTCGCAGCGCGGTGATGAAGACCCGGCCGCACGCCCCGGCCGGCTTCTTCCCCCGCGAGGCCGAGGGCCTGCGGTGGCTGGCCGAGGCCGGCGGAGCGCCCGTCCCCGAGGTCCTGGGCGTGGCCGACGACTGCCTGGTGCTGGCCTGGGTGGAGCCCGGACGCCCCTCGTCCGACGCCGCCGAGCGCTTCGGACGCGACCTCGCGCGCACGCACGCCGCGGGCGCACCGACCTTCGGCGGCGAGCAGGACGGGTGGATCGGTCTCGCACCGCTGCCCAACCGGAGCGCGCCCACGTGGGCCGAGTTCTTCGTCTCGCGTCGCGTGATGCCCTACGTCAAGGCCGCCCTCGACCGTGCCGCCCTCACCCCCGAGGAGGCGCAGACGATCGAGCAGCTGATGCGCCGTCTCCCGGAGTTCGCCGGCCCCGACGAGCCCGTCGCCCGCGTGCACGGCGACCTCTGGGGAGGCAACGTCGTGTGGGGCCAGGACGGCGCCGCCCACCTGATCGACCCCGCCGCGCACGGCGGCCACCGCGAGACCGACCTCGCGATGCTCTCGCTGTTCGGCTCGCCGCACCTGCAGCGCGTCCTCGACTCCTACGACGAGGCCGCACCGCTGGCCGACGGCTGGCGCGCCCGCGTCCCGATCCACCAGCTCCACCCGCTGCTCGTCCACGCCGTGATGTTCGGCGGGGGCTACGGCGCCCGCGCGGCCTCGGCCGCCCGCTCCGTCCTCGACGGCACCGCCGGCGACTGACGACGCCCTTCTCAGGCCGGGTTCAGGCCCACCTGGCACCCTGAGGCCATGCGCATCCTCGTGGTGGACGACGACCGCGCCGTCCGTGACTCGCTGCGGCGCTCGCTCGAGTTCAACGGCTACACCGTCGACGTCGCCGCCGACGGCGCCGAGGCGCTGGCCCGCGTCCCGCTGATCGATCCCGACGCGATCGTCATGGACGTAATGATGCCGCGCCTCGACGGCCTCGAGGCCACCCGCGCGCTGCGCAGCGCCGGCAACGACGTCGCGATCCTGGTGCTCACCGCGCGCGACGCCGTCACCGACCGCGTCGACGGCCTCGACGCCGGCGCCGACGACTACCTCACCAAGCCGTTCGCGCTCGACGAGCTGCTCGCGCGCGTCCGCGCCCTTCTGCGCCGCGCCCAGCGACGCACCCCTGCCGACGACGAGGACACCACGCTGTCCTTCGCCGACCTGACGCTCGACACCGCCACCCGCGAGGTGCGCCGCGGCGAGCGCGAGCTGTCGCTGACCCGCACGGAGTTCGCGCTGCTCGAGCTGTTCATGCAGCGCCCCAAGCGGGTGCTGGAGCGCTCGTTCATCCTCGAGGAGGTCTGGGGCTTCGACTTCCCCACCACGGCCAACTCGCTCGAGGTGTATGTCGGGTACGTCCGCCGCAAGCTCGAGGCCGAGGGCGAGACGCGGCTGCTGCACACGGTGCGCGGCGTCGGCTACGTGCTGCGCGAGACCGCGCCGTGACGCAGGCGGCCCACCCCGGACTCGTCGGCCAGGCCCGTGAGGGCGTGGTCCGGGCCCGCGAGGACCTGTCGAAGCGGCTCTCGCTCGTCGCCCGCGTCACCGTGCTGACGGCCGCCGCCGTCGGCGTCACACTCGCGGTCGTGAGCGTGCTCGTGTACTTCCTGGTGCGCTCGGAGTTCGAGGGGTCGCTGGACGAGTCGCTCCTGCGCCGGGCCAACTCCGCGGTCGCGAGCGGCGTCACCGAGGCGACGCTGCGCGGCTACCCGCCCAGCGCGCTCGCCGCCGCCGACATCCGCATCGCGGTGATCAGCGACGGTCGTCCGTACTCCAACCCGACGTCCGCCGCGGCCCTGCCGTACCTCAGCGACGCCGAGTACGCGGTGTCCACCGGCGACGCCCGCCGGTCGTTCCGCACCGTCCTCGTCGACGGCACCCCGTACCGCGTCGTCGCCGTGCAGGCCGGTGCCGACACCGCCCTGATCATCGCGCAGTCCATGGAGTCGACGCGTGACGCGCTCGACCGGCTGCGCGTCGTGCTGCTGCTCGTCGGGGTCGCCGGCGCGATCGTGTCGGGCCTGCTCGGCTGGGCGATCGCCACCAACGGGCTGCGTCCGGTCCGGCGGCTCACCGCGGCCACGCAGCGCGTCGCCGCCACCGAGCAGCTCGAGCCCATCGAGGTCCTCGGCGACGACGAGCTCGCCCGCCTCACCGAGTCGTTCAACGCGATGCTCGCCGCCCTGGCGGCGTCGCAGCAGCGTCAGCGCCAGCTCGTCGCCGACGCCGGGCACGAGCTCCGCACCCCGCTGACGAGCCTGCGCACCAACATCGAGCTGCTCACCCAGGCCGACGCGCAGGGCGGGCTCGGCGAGCGCGCCCGCACCGAGCTGATGTCCGACGTCCGCGCCCAGCTCGGCGAGCTGACCACCCTCGTCGGCGACCTCGTCGAGCTCGCCCGCGACGAGCAGCCCGACCGCGACCGCGAGCCCGTCGACCTCGTGCACGTGGTCGAGACCTGCGTCGAGCGCGTACGCCTGCGCGCGCCCGGCATCGCGTTCGACGTCCGCGCCGAGCCGTGGATCGTCGACGGCGAGCCGCAGATCCTGGAGCGGGCCGTCACCAACCTGCTCGACAACGCCGCCAAGTGGAGCCCGCCACTCGGCACCGTCACGGTGCGCCTGGACGCCGGCCGGCTGCTGGTGTCGGACGAGGGACCGGGCATCGCGCCCGAGGACCGTCCGCGCGTGTTCGACCGCTTCTACCGCTCGCGCGAGGCCCGGATGCTGCCCGGCTCCGGCCTCGGGCTGTCGATCGTGCGGCAGGCGGCCGAGCGCCACGGCGGGCAGGTCTCGGTGTCGAGCGCTCCCGGTGGGGGCGCGCTGCTCACGCTCGACCTGCCCGGCCACACCCCCGTCGACGCCTGAGGACCTCCTGCGGATCGTTGGCGAACTCCTACGGGCGTCTCAGCAGGATCTCAGCGATCCGGGACAATCTGTAGACATGACCCAGAACCCGCCCCCGGACCCCGGACAGCACCCGCACGACCCGTTCGCCCGCCCCTCGCAGGGCGACGACGGACGCGGGGGCGGCCCCCAGGGGCCCGGTCAGCAGCACCCCTACGGCCAGCAGCCCGCCCACGGCGGCTACCCCCAGCAGGCGGCCCCCTCCTCGCAGCCCCTGGGCTACCCCGGCCAGGACGCGCGCACGAGCGAGCAGCCCTACGCCACCCCCAACGCCTACACCCACCGCTACAGCACCCCCGGCGCGCAGGGACCCGAGCAGACGCGGCCCTTCCTCCGCGGTGAGCTGCAGGGCGGCCAGGCCGTCGCGGCCCCGCGCCGCCGGCGCACCGGCCTCGTCGTCGCCGCGGCCCTCGTCGCCGGCCTGGTCGGCGGCGTCGGCGGAGCCGCCGGCTACGGCGCGATCAACGGCGACGGCAGCGACAGCGGCGTGATCAGCTCGCTGAACCCGTCGTCGTCGAACGAGACCCGTCAGGTCGCCGCGGGCGACGTCGAGGCCGTGGCCTCCAAGGTCCTGCCCTCGACCGTGCAGATCAACGTGCGCGGCGAGAGCTCGGGCGAGGAGTCCGGCGGCAGCGGCACCGGCATCATCATCTCGAGCAACGGCGACATCCTCACCAACAACCACGTGGTCGAGGCCGCCGCCGAGGGTGGCTCGGTCACCGTGTCGTTCAACGACGGCAAGACCGCCAAGGCCGACATCGTCGGACGCGACCCCGTCACCGACCTCGCCGTGATCAAGGCCGAGGGCCAGTCCGGCCTGACGGCCGCGTCGCTCGGCAACTCCAAGGACCTCAAGGTGGGCCAGGAGGTCGTCGCGATCGGCTCGCCGTTCGGCCTGGAGAGCACCGTCACCAGCGGCATCGTCAGCGCGCTCAACCGCCCGGTCTCGTCCTCGGACGGCTCGGGCAACTCCACGAGCGTCTTCCCCGCGGTCCAGACCGACGCGGCGATCAACCCCGGCAACTCCGGCGGCCCGCTGGTCGACATGGCCGGCAACGTCGTCGGCGTGAACTCGGCGATCCGCAGCAACTCCGGCGGCAGCGGCGAGCAGGCCGGCTCGATCGGCCTCGGCTTCTCGATCCCGATCGACCTCGCCAAGAACGTCGCCGACCAGCTCGTCCAGGGCAAGACCGTCGAGCACGCCCGTCTCGGCGTGACGGTGGGCAACGCCCTGCAGGCCGACGGCCTCACCAGCGTCGGCGCCGAGGTCAAGGAGGTCACCAGCGGTGGCGCCGGGGCCGACGCCGGCCTGAAGTCCGGCGACGTCATCACCGCGCTCAACGGCCAGGCGATCGGCAGCTCGGACGCCCTCGTGGCCACCATCCGCGGCTTCCAGCCCGGCGACAAGGTCGAGATCACCTACCGCCGCGGCAACGCGACCGACAAGACGCAGGTCACGCTCGCGTCCGACGGTGGCCAGCTCGGCAGCTGACCCCACCCCCTCACCGGAGTTGTCGGTGCCTCACAGGCCCATGGGCCTGTGA
>NZ_JBMGQR010000050.1:0-32801 GCF_049059935.1 Solicola agrisoli
GCGCTCATCGCCGGCCCGATCTGGGCGCAGTACGCCTGGGGCCGGTACTGGGGCTGGGACCCCAAGGAGGTCTGGGCCTTCATCACCTGGGTCGTCTACGCCGGCTACCTGCACGCCCGCGCCACCGCCGGGTGGAAGGGCAAGGCCGCAGCCATCCTGGCCCTCGTCGGCTTCGCCACCTTCATGTTCAACTACGTCGGCGTCAACCTCTTCGTCCCCGGCCTGCACTCCTACTCCAAGTAGGGCGCGGCGCGACCGGTCGTCGGTTTCCCAGGTTCACCTGGGAATCCGACGGACCCACGGAGAACTCCCCGTGGTGTCGTCGGTTCTCCGGGGGAGGTGGGGCTGCCGGGTCGGTCGTGACGACGCGCGGCCGGGGTCCCCTGAGCCCCGTGAGCACCACTCGGCACGGAGTTCTGTCCCGGTACCCGGGAAGTTCTCCGTGTGAGGCGCGGATTCCCAGGTATGCCTGGGAATCCGTCATGCCTCGGCCTACAACCCGCGGAGGAACTCGGGGTCGTCGTCGGGCCCTCGGGAGGGCGGACGGGGTGCGCGCGGCGGGCCGGCGGGGCGGGTGCGGACCTTGCCGAACAGGAGCCACAGGATCGCGCCGAGCACCGGCACCAGGACCACCACGAACCACAGCGCCTTGGGCAGCGAGCGGATGGACGTGCGAGGGGTCGCGACGACGTCGAACAGCGAGTAGACGGCCAGTACGACCACGATGATGACCAGGAGCGCCTTCCCCATGCCGCCCAGGTTAACCGGGCCGTGGTGAGGTGGCCGGACGAGCGCCACCTCCCCGTCGTCCGCGGCTCGTCGGCCCCTCGGCCTAGGCTGGCGGCATGGACCTCGTGACGCTGGCCGACGTCGAGGCGGCCGCCGCGCGCGTCGCCACCACCTGTCTGCGCACCCCGGTGCTGCCCCTCGCCGGGGAGGGGCCCGAGGGGTCGTCGCTGTGGCTCAAGGCCGAGTCGCTGCAGCCCACCGGGGCGTTCAAGCTCCGCGGCGCCACCAACGCGCTGGCCCAGCTCGACCCCGCGAAGCGGGCGGCTGGGGTCGTCACGCACTCCTCGGGCAACCACGCCCAGGCGATCGCGTTCGCCGCCGCCGCGGCGGGCGTCCCGGCCACCGTGGTGATGCCCGAGGGCTCGCCCCAGGTCAAGGTCGACGGCACCCGCCGCTGGGGTGCCGAGGTCGTGCTCGTGCCCGTCACCGAGCGCGCCAGCCGCTGCGCCGAGATCGCCGCCCGCACCGGCGCCGAGGTCGTGCCGCCCTACGACGACGCCCGCATCATCGCCGGCCAGGGCACCGTCGGGCTCGAGATCGTCGCGCAGGTCCCCGACGTCGACGTGGTGCTGGTGCCGGTCAGCGGTGGCGGGCTCCTGTCGGGCGTCGCGGTGGCCGTCAAGGCGCTGCGTCCGGAGTGCATGGTCATCGGCGTGGAGCCGGCGCTCGCGGGGGACCTCGCCGAGGGGTTCGCCGCGGGCGAGCGTCGCGTCTGGTCCACCGACCAGACCACCCGCACGATCGCCGACGGCCTGCGCACGCCGTCGGTCGGCGAGCTGAACTGGGAGCACGTGCACCGCTACGTCGACGACGTCGTGACCGTGTCGGAGGAGACGATCCTGTCGGCGATGCGCGAGATCGTCACCCGCGCCCGCATCGTGGTCGAGCCCAGCGGCGCCGTGGCCGCGGCCGCCTACGTCGAGCACGGCGACACGCTGCCCCGGGGCACCACGGTCGCGATCGCCTCCGGCGGCAACGTCGACCCCGAGCTCCTCGCCTCGGTGCTGAACGGCTGACCCGTGCGCGAACGTCTCGACGCGTGGTTGCGGGGCCACCCGCTGGTCGTCGACGCGGCGATCACCCTGCTCCTCGCCGCGCCGGTCCTGCTCTCGGGTGCCGTCGGCACCGCAGCAGCGTTCGTGGACGCCGCCCTGTTCGTGCCGCTCGTGCTCAGGCGGCGACTGCCCGTCGTGATGTTCACCCTCGTGGGCCTCGAGCTGCTGGTGCTCGCGATCGTCGACGACGGCACGGGACGCTACGGCGCGTTCGTGCTGCTCCCCGCGCTGTACGCGATCGCCGCCTACGGCCCGCGCTGGGCGCGGTGGGGCGGGCTGACCACGGGCATGCTCGGGGCGGGCATCGCGTCGCTGCGCTGGCCGGGCGGAGCGATCGACCCCAGCCGGTCGGCCTACCTGTTCGTCTTCCTCCTCGCGGCCGTCGGCGTCGCGTGGCTCGCCGGTGCCCAGGTGCGCACCCGCCGTGAGTACACCGCCCAGCTCGTGGCCACCGCCCAGGAGCGCGAGCGCGAGGCCGAGACGCAGGCCCGGCTCGCGGCGTCCACCGAGCGCGCCCGCATCGCGCGCGAGATGCACGACGTCGTCGCGCACAGCCTGTCGGTGATCGTCGTCCAGGCCGACGGCGCCGCGTACGCGGCCCGGTCGCGCCCCGAGGCGGCGATCGAGGCGCTCGGCACGATCTCCGACGCCGGCCGCTCCTCCCTGGCCGAGATGCGCCGGCTCCTCGGCCTGCTGCGGGGCGAGGACGACGCCGACGCCGAGCGGGCACCCGTCCCCGGGGCCGCCGACCTGGGCGACCTCGTCGAGCAGGTCCGCGCCAACGGCCTCGCGGTCGACCTGCACGTCGACGACGCCGCCCGCACGCTGCCGCCCGCCACCGGCCTGACCGTCTACCGCGTCGTCCAGGAGGCGCTCACCAACGTCCTCAAGCACGCCGGGCCGGGCGCCGCCGCCGACGTCGAGGTGACGCTCGCCGACGGCCAGGCGCGCGTCCGCGTCGGGGACGACGGGCGCGGTGGCAGCGCCGCGCCCACCGGCGGGTTCGGGCTGCAGGGGATGCGCGAACGCATCGCCCTGCACGAGGGCACCGTCGACGCCGCACCCCGTCCGGGCGGCGGGTTCCTCGTCACGGCCCACATCCCCACCCGCGCCCCGGAGGACCGATGAGCATCACCGTCGCGCTCGTCGACGACCAGCAGCTGGTGCGCGCGGGGTTCCGCATGCTCGTCGACAGCCAGCCCGACCTGACGGTGGTCGGCGAGGCCGGCGACGGCGAGGAGGCCGTCGCGCTGTGCGAGCGGGTCGACGTCGACGTCGTGCTGATGGACGTGCGGATGCCGCGCCTCGACGGCGTGCAGGCCACGCGGCGGGTCACGGCGCTGCCCCGTCCGCCGAGGGTCGTGGTGCTCACCACCTTCGACCTCGACGAGTACGTCATGGACGCGCTGCGCGCGGGTGCGTCGGCCTTCCTGCTCAAGGACGCGCCGCCCGAGACGCTGCTCGCCGCGATCCGTGACGTGCACGCCGGCGAGGCCGTTGTCGCCCCCAGCGCCACCCGCCGGATGCTCGAGCGGTTCGTCCTCGCCGAGCAGCCCGAGGCCGCCGGCCCCGACGCCGCGCAGGTGGCCCGGGTCGACACGCTCACCGAGCGCGAGCGCGAGGTGCTCGTCCTGGTCGGCCGCGCGATGTCGAACACCGAGATCGCGGCCGAGCTCGTCGTGGCCGAGCCCACCGTCAAGACGCACGTGGGCCGGATCCTGGCCAAGACCGCCGCCCGCGACCGCGTCCAGCTGGTCGTCCTGGCGTACGAGTCGGGGCTGCTCGGCGACTGAGTCATACCGGGGTATGACACCGGGCCGTCGAGGTGCGGTCCGCGGGCTGACGACCCGGGGGTGCCCGCGTTCCTAGCGTGGACGACGTACCCGTCCGCCACGTCCGAGGAGCACCGATGCACCCCGCCGCCACCCTCATTCCGCCCGTCGCCGGACCCACGGCAGCCGCCGTCGTCAGCGGCCTGACCAAGGTCTACGGCTCGGGCGACACCGCCGTCCACGCGCTCGCCGGCATCGACCTCACCGTCCCGCGCGGACGTCTCACCGCCGTGATGGGACCGTCCGGATCGGGCAAGTCGACGCTGATGCACTGCCTGGCCGGGCTCGACTCGGCGACGTCGGGCAGCGTCCGGGTCGGCGACGTCGAGCTGACGGGCCTGGGCGACGACGCTCTCACTCGCTTCCGACGCAACCGCGTGGGCTTCGTGTTCCAGGCCTACAACCTGCTGCCGATGCTGACCGCCCGCCAGAACGTCCTGCTGCCGTTCGAGCTCGCCGGCCGCGAGCCCGACTGGGCCTGGTTCGACGAGGTCGTGGCGGTGCTCGGCATCGCCGACCGGATGGGGCACCGTCCGTCGCAGCTCTCCGGCGGACAGCAGCAGCGCGTCGCGATCGCCCGGGCGCTCACGTCGCGCCCCGAGATCGTCTTCGCCGACGAGCCCACCGGCAACCTCGACAGCCGCGCCAGCGCGGAGGTCCTGGACTTCCTGCGACGCTCCGCTCGCGAGCTCGGGCAGACGATCGTCATGGTCACCCACGAGCCGAGCGCCGCGGCCTACGCCGACGAGGTCGTGCTGATCGCCGACGGCCGCGTCGCGGGCGGTGTCAGCGACCCCACGCCCGAGGCCGTCCTGGACGCCCTGAGCCGGATCGGGGGCTGAGCCGTGCGCACCGTCGTCCTCTCCTCCCTGCGCCACCAGCTGCGTCGCTACGTCGCCGCCGGTCTGGCCATCGCGATCGCCGTCGCCTTCGTGGTGGCGGTGAACGCCATGAGCGCCGCCGCCCGTGACGGCGCCACCGCCGAGGTCGCCGCGCAGTACCGCGGCGCCGGCGTCGTCGTCACCGGCGACGTCGCCGACGCCTCCGCCGCCCGGGCCACGGCCTCGGGCGTGCCCGGCGTCGACGCGACGGCCGTCAACCGCACGTCGTGGACCGAGGTCGGCCTCGGCGGGGTGCCGTCGACCCGAGGGGTCGGGACCGTGGCCGCCGACGACGGCCTGCGCTGGCAGCAGCTGGCCTCGGGTGCCTTCCCGCGGGGGCCGACCGACGCCGTCGTGAGCGCGGACGCCGCGCGTGACGCCGGCATCGCCGTCGGCGACCGGGTGACCGCCCAGGGCATCGGCGGTGGACGCTTCACCGTCACCGGTCTCGTGGACGACGCGTCCGGCCCGCTCTCGGCCACGCTCTACGCGCCCGAGGACGTGCTCGCCGGGTCCGACCGCGCCTACGCCGACAGCCTCGTGGTGCGTACCGCCGACGGCGACGCAGGATCCGTCGCGACCGCGCTGCGCTCGGAGCTGGGAGGCGGCGCGACCGTGCAGGAGGCCGACGACTTCCTGGCCGACCAGCGCTCGCGCGCCACCCAGGGCGTCGACGTCTTCCAGAACCTGGTGCTGGCCTTCGCCGCGCTGGCCGCGTTCGTCGGCGTGCTCGTCATCGCCAACACCTTCACCATCCTGCTGGCCCAGCGCGCCCGCGACTTCGCGCTGCTGCGCTGCGTGGGGTCGCTGCGACGTCAGCTCGTGCGCGGCGTCGTGGCCGAGGCGGCCGTGCTGGCGCTCGTCGCCTCTCTGCTCGGCGCCGTGGCGGGGTACGCGCTCGCGTTCGGCGGCGTCGCGCTGCTCGACGCGGCGAGCCCGCTGTCGACGGGCACGCCGACGATCGGCCTCGCGTCCGTCGCGGTGCCGGTGCTGGTGGCCGTCCTCGTGACGGTGGCGGCGTCGGTGGTGCCGGCGCGGCGGGTGGCCCGTCGGACGCCCCTGGCCGCGCTGCAGCCGCAGGTCGAGCCCGCGACCCGCTCTCGGGCCGGCGCGCTGCGGATCGTCACGGCCGTCGCCGTGGGCGGTGCCGGTGCCGCCGCGCTCCTGCTCGGTGCCGCCGGGCCGAGCCTGCCGGTCGCCATGGCCGGCGGCATGCTCTCGTTCGTCGGCGTCGTCCTCCTCGGACCGGTGCTGGTGCCGGGCCTGGTGCGTCTCCTCGGCCCGCTGGTCCGGGCCGCCGGCGTGCCGGGGCGCCTCGCGGTGCAGAACGCCGTGCGCAACCCGCGGCGCACCGCGTCGACGACGGTGGCGCTGCTCGTCGGCGTCACCCTGGTGACGACGGTGGTGGTGGGCACGGCCAGCGTGAAGTCCAGCGTCGGCGCGGTGCTCGACGACGCCGCCCCCGTCGACCTCGCCCTGACCTCGACCTCCGGCGCCCTGCCCGGCGGCCTGACGCGTCAGGTGGACCGGACCGACGGGGTCGGCTCCACCGCGACGCTGCCCGGTGCGCAGGTCGACGTCGGCGACATCTCCACGCGGCTGATCGGCGTGGGCGACGACGCCCGCGCGGTGGCCCACGGGGGCTCGCTCCTGGGCGGGCTGCGGTCGGGGACGGTGGTGCTGCCGAGCCAGGTGGCGAGCGACGCCGGGGTCGTCGACGGTGCGCGCGTCCAGGTGGTCGGCGCCGACGGACGTCGGGTGCCGCTGACCGTCGCGGTGGACGACGGCGTGGGCGCCGTGGGGTGGGTGACCGCCCGTGACCTGCGGACGCTGGCCGGGGCGGACACCGCGCCGTCGGCGATCTGGCTGCGGGCGGCCGGCGACGCGGACGCCCGGGCGACCACGTCGGCGGTGGGCGCCCTCGCCTCGGGCGGTGACCTCGACGTCTCCGGCGGCCTGCCGCAGCGTGCCGAGGTGCTGGGCGTGCTCGACACGATGCTGCAGGTGACGGTGGGGCTGCTCGCGGTGTCGGTGCTGATCGCGCTGGTGGGCGTCGGCAACACGATGAGCCTGTCGGTGCTCGAGCGGCTGCGCGAGACGTCGCTGCTGCGGGCGCTCGGGCTGGAGCGGCGCCGCCTGCGCCGCACCATCGGGCTCGAGTCGCTGCTGATGTCGGTGGTCGCCACCGTGCTGGGCGTGGGGCTCGGGGTGCTGTACGCGTGGTGCGGCGTCCGGGCGGTGAGCGCCGGGGTCCTCGGTGGCGTGACGCTGCCGTGGGCGCAGCTGCTGGGGATCGTCGCGGTCGCCGCCCTGGCCGGTCTCGTCGCCAGCGTCCTGCCCGCCCGCCGCGCCGCCCGCGTGTCACCGGCGGCGGGACTCGTCGCCGACTGACCCGCCCCAGCGACGTCGAGGTACGCGAGAGGCACCACCGAACCGCCGTCGGTGGTGCCTCTCGCGCACCTCGGCGACGGGGTCGGGGCCCGGTCGGGGGCGTCGGGGACGAGGTGGCGCCCCGGTAGCCTGGGGGCGTGACTCCCGTGATCCGCTACACCCTCGCCCGGCTCGGCCTGTTCCTGGTCGCGTTCGCCCTCGTGTGGGGCGTCTGCCTGCTGCTGGGCTACCGGTGGACGTCGATCACCGCGCTCTGGACGGCCCTGATCGCCCTGTCGGTCTCGGCCGTCGCGTCGTTCGCGCTCCTCGGCAACCTGCGCAACGAGGTCGCCGCCCGCGTTCAGGTGCGGGCCGAGCGGATGACCGAGCGCATCGAGGAGTCCCGCCGTGCCGAAGATCTCGACTGACCACCGCCTCTGGGTCGACGAGGCCGTCCGCCGCGTCGAGGCCGACGCCAACCGCTCGGCCGACACGCACCTGCACGTCTTCCCGCTGCCGGGCCCTCCCGGCGTCGAGCTGTACCTCAAGGACGAGTCCGTCCACCCGACCGGCTCCCTGAAGCACCGCCTGGCCCGCTCCCTGTTCCTGTACGCGCTCGTCAACGGCTGGGTGGGCCCGACCACGACGATCATCGAGGCCTCCAGCGGCTCGACGGCCGTCAGCGAGGCGTACTTCGCGCGGCTGCTCGGCCTGCCCTTCGTCGCCGTCGTGCCCCGCACCACCAGCGCGCAGAAGGTCGCGCTGATCGAGTGGTACGGCGGGCGCTGCCACTTCGTCGACCAGGCCGGGCACGTGTACGACGAGGCGCGCCGGCTCGCCGAGGGGTGCGACGGCCACTACATCGACCAGTTCACGTTCGCCGAGCGCGCCACCGACTGGCGCGGCAACAACAACATCGCCGAGTCGATCTTCGAGCAGATGTCGGCCGAGCCCCACCCCGTGCCGTCGTGGGTGGTGGTCAGCGCCGGCACCGGCGGCACGTCCGCGACGATCGGCCGCTACCTGCGCTACCAGCGCCACCCCACGCGCCTGCTCGTCGTCGACCCGGAGAACTCGGCCTTCCTCGAGGGCTGGGAGAGCGACTCCTCCGACGTCGTCACCGGCGTCACGTCGCGGATCGAGGGCATCGGACGTCCGCGCGTCGAGCCGTCGTTCGTGGGCGGCGTCATCGACGAGATGCTGCGGGTGCCCGACGCGGCGTCGATCGCGGCGATGCGCTGGTGCTCGGCACGCACCGGCTCGATGGTCGGTGGCTCCACCGGCACCAACCTGTGGGGCTCGCTCACGCAGGTCGCGCGGATGCGCGCCGCGGGCGAGACCGGCAGCGTCGTCACGCTCCTCTGCGACGGCGGCGAGCGCTACGCGGGCACGTACTACGACGACGACTGGCTCGCCGCGCAGGGCCTCGACCTCGCCCCGTACACCGCGGTGCTGGAGGAGTTCGCGGCCACGGGGCAGTGGCCGGCGGAGGGTGGATCAGTTACCACGTGAACGTGGTACTTGGTCCGATGCACGGTAGATCTTCCGTGCACCGGCACATCTGCCGTGGGTGAGCCTCAGCCCAGGGCGAGGGCGGCGCAGAGGCCGGCGGCGTAGACCAGCTCGGCGATCCCGGTGCCCGCGAGGACCGGGATGAGCGCGGGGCCGGTGGCGCCGCCGAGCACCCGGCGCGACGGTGGGACGAGCATCGCGACACCGGGCAGGGCCAGCAGCGTCCAGGGTCCGACGGCCAGCGCCACCGACGCGGCCGCGACGGCGGCGACGACGACCAGCACCACGTAGAACCGGCGCGTGCCCAGGTCGCCGAGACGGGTGGCGAGCGTGCGCTTGCCGGCGACGACGTCGGAGGAGATGTCGCGCAGGTTGTTGGCGACGAGGATCGCGCAGGCCAGCGCGCCGACGCCGACGGCGCAGGCGAGCGCCGCCCAGCTGAGCGTCTCGGCCTGGACGTAGGTGGTGCCGAGCACCGCGACGAGCCCGAAGAACACGAACACGGCGACCTCGCCGAGGCCCGCGTAGCCGTACGGACGCGAGCCGCCGGTGTAGTACCAGGCGGCGATGATCGCGGCCGCGCCGACGAGCAGCAGCCACCACGCCGTCGTCAGGGCGAGGACGAGGCCGAACACCCCGCCGACGCCGAGGCTCGCGAACGCGGCGGCCTTGACCGCGGCGGGCGTCGCGGCGCCCGACCCGACGAGCCGCATCGGGCCGACCCGGTCGTCGTCGGTGCCGCGGACGCCGTCGGAGTAGTCGTTGGCGTAGTTGACGCCCACCTGCAGCGCGAGGCTGACGAGCAGTGCCAGGAGCGCCTTCCACCAGACGAAGCCGCCGAGCTGGGCGGCGGCTCCCGTCCCGGCGAGGACCGGGGCGACGGCGGCGGGGAGGGTGCGGGGACGGGCACCCTCGACCCACTGCGCTGCGGTAGCCATGACGCGTCATCGTCCCATGCGCTCCTACGCTGGGGTCATGGGCATCCCGTCGCTGCAGCCGGTCGCGGGCGCGCCCGCCGACGTCGTCCCGCTGCTGCGCGCGTGGCTCGACGCGGAGGCCGAGCCCGAGCCGCTGGTCGTCCGGACGTCGGGCAGCAGCGGCCGTCCCAAGGACGTGGTGCTGTCGCGGCGCGCGGTGACGTCGTCCGCGCGCGCCACCCACGCACGACTCGGCGGCCCCGGCCGTTGGCTGCTCGACCTGCCGGTGACGGCGGTCGCGGGGCTGCAGGTGCTCGTGCGCTCGCTCCTCGCCGGCACCGAGCCGGTGGTCGCGGCCGACCACCCCGACCTCGCGTCCGCGGTCGGCGCGCTGGGGACGGGCGGTGCGCGCGCCTACGCGTCCCTCGTGCCGACGCAGGTGCACCGGCTCGTGCGCGACGGGCAGGTGGGCGTGCTCGCGGCGCTCGACGCGCTGCTCGTCGGCGGCGCCGGCATGCCCGTCCGGCTGCGGCAGGCGTGCGCCGACGCGGGGGTGAACGTCGTCCGCACCTACGGGATGAGCGAGACCGCCGGCGGCTGCGTGTACGACGGCGTGCCGCTCGACGGCGTCGCGGTGCGCATCGACGCCGACCACGGCGTCCACCTCGCCGGGCCGGTGCTCTTCGACGGCTACGGCGGCGACCCCGACCGGACGGCCGCGGTGCTCCGCGACGGGTGGTTCGCCACCGACGACCTCGGCGAGCTCGACCTCGACGGCCGCCTGCGCGTCCTCGGCCGCAGCGACGACGTCGTCGTGTCGGGCGGCGTCAACGTCTCGCTGCCCGCGGTGACCGAGGCGCTGCTGGCCGTCGACGGCGTGGCGGACGCGCTGGCCGTGGGGGTGCCCGACGAGGAGTGGGGCACGCGGGTCGTGGCGTGCGTCGTGGGTGCGGCGCCGTTGACGACCCTGCGCGACGCCGTCGAGGCTTCCGGGCTCCCGCGGGCGTGGGGCCCGCGCGCCGTCGTCGCCCTCGACGCCCTCCCCCTCCTGCCCGGCGGCAAGGTCGACCGGGTGGCGCTCCGGGCCCTCGCGGCGGGGGCGGGCTGACGCGGTGACGCGAGAATCGAGGTTGGGCCCCGATTCGGACCACGACCTCGATTCCTTCCCGCCCTGACCTGGCCGGACCTCGATTCTCACGTCACCGGTCAGCCGCGCCATCCACCGCGGCGCAGCATCCGGACCAGCTGGGACGCGACCGCGTCCGGCTCGTGGCGGACCGCGTACGAGCTGAAGATCAGCAGGCGAGGGCCGTCGATGACGATCTCGTTGGCGCGCATGAGGTCGCCGTCCCACTGCTCGACCATCAGGTGCGGGATGCCGTGGATCTCGCACGCCGTCTCGAGCTCCTCCCACTCCACGTCCAGGTAGTAGCGGCCGTCGTCGCGCTTGACCCGTGCCTGCCGGGTGGGCCTCGGCGCGCCGACTCGCCGCCGGATGTCGTCGAAGTCGCGTTCGGGTAGGGACTGGATGCCTCCGCGGGCGTCGAGGTAGGACTCGACGAGGAGGGCCCGGTGGCGGCACGCCCCGCGCCGCGTCATGGCCTCGCGCAGACCACGGGTGACCACGAGGCCCTGTTGCGCGGCCGAGAGCACCACGGCGCGGGCCCGTCGTGGGTGGACCGACCAGCTCGCCTCGTCGAGCACGCTCCGCTCAGGGCGCGTGCGACGCGGGAGCCGGAGGGGATGCACGTCGCGGTGGTCGAGCATCGACGACCAGTGGGTGACGACGTCGGTGTGCCGGGAGCGCCAGCTCGAGATCGGCTGCACGACCCGTGGGACCTCCGACGAGCCCGTCGGAGCCAGCGCGGTGAAGCCGTCGAGTCGCAGGGCGGTGATGCCGCCGAGCGCGGACCCCGATGGCGCTGCGAGCAGCGCCACCCAGCGGCGTTGGGCCTCGGTCAGCGGGCCGTTGTGGGTGACGTAGACACCGCGCGTGGGGGACTGCCAGAGGTGCCGGCGCATCTGCGAGCGCACCCACGCGCGTCCGCCGAGGTCGTAGGCCTGAGCGGCGGTCAGGACCCCGTCCTGCTCGCGCAGGACGCGGCCGAGGTCGGTGCGGACGACCGCGACCTGGCTCATCGCCCCAGGGTGCCGCCCCGGGCACGCCCACGACAGGGGTGCGTCGAGCCTGTGGACGACGGAAGAATCGAGGTCGAGCCGCGATACGGACCATGACCTCGATTCTCCGGCCGATCGCGTGGTCCGGACCTCGATTCTCCCGTCGTCGGCAGCCGCCCGCCGGCCGCCGGTAGGGTCGGATGGTGACGCAGAGCCCGGACGTCGTGGTGTACAGCGTGCCGATGCGCACGCGGTTCCGCGGGATCACGGTGCGCGAGGGGATGCTGCTGCGGGGCGAGGCGGGGTGGGCGGAGTTCAGCCCGTTCCTCGACTACGACGCCCGCGAGTGCGCGCCGTGGCTGGCCGCGGCCCGGGCCTCCGCCGACACCCCCTGGCCCACCGCGGTCCGCGACACCGTCCCGGTCAACTGCACCGTGCCGGCCGTCGGGCCCGAGCAGGCGGCCGCGGTCGTCCACGCCGGACGGGGCTGCCGCACCGCCAAGGTCAAGGTCGCCGAGCCCGGGCAGAGCCTGGCCGACGACGTCGCGCGCGTCGAGGCCGTGCACGACGCGCTCGGACCCGGCGGGCGTGTGCGCGTCGACGCGAACGGCGGCTGGGACGTCGACGCCGCCGTCGCCGCGATCACCGCCCTCGACCGGGTGGCCGGCGGCCTGGAGTACGTCGAGCAGCCGTGCGCCTCGGTCGAGGACCTCGCCGCCGTCCGCCGACGCGTCGACGTTCCCATCGCCGCGGACGAGTCCATCCGCCGCGCCGCCGACCCCTACCGCGTGGTCGCGCTCGAGGCCGCCGACGTCGCCGTGCTCAAGGTGCAGCCGCTGGGCGGGGTCGCCGCGTGCCTGGAGATCGCCGAGCGCATCGGGCTTCCCGTCGTGGTGTCGAGCGCGCTGGAGTCGTCGGTCGGCATCGCCGCCGGCGTCGCGCTCGCCGCCGCCCTGCCCGAGCTGCCCTACGCCTGCGGCCTGGCCACCGTCCAGCTGCTCACCGCCGACGTGACGAGCGACCCGCTGCTCCCCGTCGACGGCGCGCTCCCGGTCGCCCGACCCGTCCCCGACGCCCTGCGCGGCGTCACCGCCGACGACGCCACCACCGCCCGCTGGCTCGCACGCCTCGCCGAGGTGGAGGCGGCATGAACCCGTCCACGGCGCTCGCCCGCGTGCTCGTCGACGAGCTGGTGCGGCACGGCGTCCGCGAGGCCGTGCTCGCCCCCGGCTCGCGCAGCGCCCCCCTCGCCTACGCCCTGCACGCCGCCGACGCCGCCGGCCTGTTGCGCCTGCACGTGCGCGTCGACGAGCGCAGCGCCGGGTTCCTCGCGCTCGGCCTGGCCAAGGGCTCGCACCGTCCCGTCCCCGTCGTGACCACGTCGGGCACCGCCGTCGCCAACCTGCACCCCGCCGTCCTCGAGGCCCACCACGCGAACGTGCCGCTCGTCGTGCTCAGCGCCGACCGTCCCGCCGAGCTGCGCGGCACGGGCGCCAACCAGGTCACCGACCAGGTCAAGGTCTTCGGTGGCGCGGTCGAGGCGTTCGTCGAGCTGCCCGCGCCCGACGTGGTGCCCGACACCTCCGGCCGGTGGCGGGCCACGCTCAGCCGGGCGCTGCACGCCACCGCCCGTGGGCCCGTGCACGTCAACGTCTGCCTGCGCGATCCCCTCGTCCCCGACGACGACGGCGGCCTCCCCGCCGCGCTCGACGGACGGCCCGGCGGCGCGGCCTGGTCGCTCGACCTCCGCGAGGAGACCCACGAGCGCGTGACGCTGCCGCTCGGCCCGCGCACCGTCGTGGTCGCCGGCGACGACGCCGGACCGCCCGCCCGCCAGCTGGCCGAGCGCGCGGGCTGGCCGCTGCTCGCCGAGCCGTCGTCGGGCTCTCGCACCGGCACCGCGCCGATCGGCACCTACCGCCTGCTGCTCGGCCTGCCCGAGCTCGCCGACGCGGTCGAGCGCGTCGTCGTCCTCGGCCACCCGACGCTCTCGCGACCGGTGACGCGCCTGCTGTCGCGCGCGGACGTCGAGGTGGTGGCCGTCGGCACCGGCACCCGTCCCGACCCCGGCTCCCAGGTCTCGCGCGTGCTCGGCGCGGTCGGTGTCGACGGACCGGACGACCCCGCCTGGCGCGACCGCTGGACGGTCGCCGACGTCGCCACCCGCGCCGCGATGGACGACGTGCTCGCCGCCGAGCCGTCCATCGCCCCGCAGCAGCTGGCGCACGAGGTGTCGGCGGCGCTGCGGCCGGGCGGCCTGCTCGTCGTCGGCTCGTCGAGCCCCGTCCGCGACCTCGACCTCACCGCGGTCTCGCACCCGGTCGGCGAGCGACGCATGGTGATGGCCAACCGCGGCCTGGCCGGCATCGACGGCATGCTCTCCACCGCGATCGGCGTCGCGCTCGCCCGTCGCTCCACCCACGCGCTGGCGTACGTCGGCGACCTGACGTTCCTGCACGACACCAACGGCCTGCTGATCGGGCCGGACGAGCCGCGTCCCGACCTGCGCGTGGTGGTGGCCTCCGACGACGGCGGCAGCATCTTCGCCGGACTCGAGCACGGGGCCCCGTCGCGCTCCGCGACGTTCGAGCGGCTCTTCGCGACGCCCACCGGCACCGACCTCGGCGCGTGGTGCGCCGCGGCCCGCGTCCCGCACGAGCGCATCACCGACCTCGGCCGCCTGCGCGACGTCCTCGCGAGCCCGTGCCACGGCCTCGAGGTGGTGGAGGTGCCGCTCGACCGGACGCGTCGACGCGACCTCGACGCACGCCTGGCCGCGTGCGCCCGTCTCGCCTGACGGCACCCGTGGTGACGGCGCTTGCTACCAGCGCGTAACTTGTGACCAACGTCGCACGCTGGAGGGTCGCATGGCAGGTCACGCGGAAGAGTTCGACTACGTGGTGGTCGGCTCGGGGAGCGCCGGCGGCGTCGTCGCCGCCCGGCTGAGCGAGGACCCCGGCACCCGGGTGCTGCTGCTCGAGGCCGGGCCGATGGACGACGCGGACGAGATCAAGATCCCGGCCGCGTTCTCGTCGCTGTTCAAGACGAGGTGGGACTGGAAGTACGAGACCACCCCGCAGAAGCAGCTCGCCGGCCGCCGCGCCTACTGGCCGCGGATGAAGGCCCTCGGGGGCTGCTCGTCGATGAACGCGATGATCTACATCCGCGGCAACGCCGCCGACTACGACGGCTGGCGCGACGCCCACGGCGCCACCGGCTGGGGCTACGAGGACGTGCTGCCGTACTTCGTGCGCAGCGAGGACAACACCCGGCTCGGCGACCCGTACCACGGGCAGGGCGGCGCGCTGCACGTCGAGGACCGCCGCTTCACCCACGAGCTCAGCCACGCGTGGCTCGAGTCGGCCGTCGCGTCCGGCCTCAAGCCCAACGACGACTTCAACGGCGCCGAGCAGGAGGGCGCCGGCCTCTACCAGGTGACCCACCACAAGGGCCGTCGCTGGTCCGTCGCCGACGCGTTCATCCGCCCCGCGATGGGACGGCCCAACCTCACCGTCCGCACCGGTGCGCTCGTCACCCGCGTGCTCCTCGACGTCACCCGCGCCGTCGGCGTCGAGTACCTGCAGGACGACGCCACGCACGCCGTGCACGCGTCCGCCGAGGTGGTGCTGTCGGGCGGCTCGCTCAACACCCCGCAGCTGCTCATGCTCTCGGGCATCGGGCCCGCCGCGCACCTGCGCGAGGTGGGCGTCGACGTCGTCGTCGACCTCCCCGGCGTCGGCGAGAACCTGCACGACCACCCCGTCACCGGCGTCCTGTGGAACACCAAGGGGACCTCCGACCTCACCGAGCTCGCCGGGCTCACCAACCTGCTGCGCTGGAAGGCCACCGGGACCGGACCGCTCGTGTCCAACGTCGCCGAGGCCGGTGCGTTCTTCGCCAGCCGCGACGGCCTGGCCGCGCCCGACGTCCAGTTCCACATGGCGCCCGCCGGGTTCTGGGACAACGGGCTCCGCGAGGCGCTGTCGCGCGGCGTCACCGTCGCGTCCACGCTCGTCGACCCCAAGAGCCGCGGCCACGTCCGCCTGCGATCCACCGACCCGCGGTGGCACCCCGAGATCGACCCGCGCTACCTCGAGGACCAGACCGACCACGACGCGATCGTCGCCGGCATGGAGCGGGCGTACGACATCGCGCGCTCGGGCCCGTTCGCCCAGTTCCTCGACGGTCCGCAGATGCCCGTCTCGGAGTCGGCGTCCGACGTCGAGGAGCACGTCCGGCAGACCACCCAGACGCTCTACCACCCCGTCGGCACCTGCGCGATGGGCAGCGGCGAGGGGTCCGTCGTCGACCCCGAGCTCCGCGTGCGCGGCATCGAGAACCTGCGCGTCGCCGACGCCTCGGTGATGCCGGTGGTGCCCCGCGGCAACACGAACGCCCCCACGATCATGATCGGCGAGAAGGCCGCCGACCTGCTGCGCGGACGTCCCGCGCCCCGCCCCCGCACCGCACAGAAGGACGCACGATGACCGCGATCGACGAGAGGCCCGCCGAGGTCCGCGAGCCCGACCACGAGACGTTCGACTCCCTCGACCCCGCCACCGGCGACGTCGTCGACTCCTACCCGGTGCACACCGCCGCCGACGTCGAGGCCGCGGTCGCCGCGGCCCGCGAGGCGTCGACGTGGTGGTCGGCTCTGCCGTTCGCCGAGCGCGCCGACGTGCTGGGCAAGTGGCGCGGGGTCATCACGCGGCGCATGGCGCAGCTCGCCGACGTCGTCCACCGCGAGACCGGCAAGCCGCACGCCGACGCCACGATGGAGATCGCCCTCGCGATCGACCACCTCGCCTGGGCCGCCGGCCACGCCAAGAAGGTGCTCGGCCCCCGCAGCGTCGCACCCGGCCTGCTCATGGCCAACCAGGCCGCGACGGTGGAGTACAAGCCGTTGGGCGTCGTCGGCGTCATCGGCCCCTGGAACTACCCGGTCTTCACGCCGATGGGCTCGATCGCCTACGCGCTCGCCGCCGGCAACACCGTCGTGTTCAAGCCGAGCGAGCTGACGCCCGGCGTCGGCCGCTGGCTCGCCGACAGCCTGCGCGAGGTCGTCCCCGACCGCGCCCTGCTCGGCCTGGTCACCGGCTTCGGCCCGACGGGCGGTGCGCTCGCGTCGTCGGCCGGCATCGACAAGCTCGCCTTCACCGGCTCCACGGCCACCGGCAAGAAGGTGATGGCCGCCGCCGCCGAGAACCTCACGCCCGTGATCATCGAGGCCGGTGGCAAGGACGCGATGATCGTCGACGACGACGCGGACCTCGCCGCGGCCGCCGACGCCGCCGTCTGGGGCGGCATGTCCAACGCCGGCCAGACCTGCATCGGCATCGAGCGCGTGTACGTCCACGAGCGGGTCTACGACGACTTCGTGGTGGAGGTCGAGAAGGCCACGCGCGGGCTGTCCGCGGGCGCGGGGGAGGGCTCCAAGCTGGGCCCGATCACCATGCCGTCGCAGCTCGACGTCATCCGCGGGCACGTGCAGGACGCGCTCGACAAGGGCGCCCGCGCGCTCGTCGGCGGCATCGACGCCGTCGGCGACCGCTACGTGCAGCCCACCGTCCTGCTCGACACGCCCGAGGACTCGTCCGCGGTGACCCAGGAGACCTTCGGCCCGACGCTGACGGTGTCGAAGGTGCGCGACATGGACGAGGCCGTCGCCAAGACCAACGCCACCTCGTACGGCCTCGGCGGCGCGGTGTTCTCCCGGGCGCGCGGCGCCGAGATCGCGTCGCGGATCCGCTCCGGCATGACGTCGGTGAACGCGGTGATCAGCTTCGCGGCCATCCCGTCGCTGCCCTTCGGTGGCGTGGGCGACTCCGGCTTCGGGCGCATCCACGGCCCCGACGGCCTCAAGGAGTTCACCTACGCCCACGCCGTCGCCCGCCAGCGGATGAAGCCGCCGCTGGCCCTGATGACGTTCACCCGCACGGCCGCCGCCGACCGTCAGCTGAGCCAGATCATCACCGTCCTCCACGGTGGCGCCTCGACCCTCCCCAAGGAGGCCGGCTCCAAGATCGGCGCCAGCATCACCAAGGTCCGGGGCCTGCTGAGGTAGCGGTCACGCGGCTCCGTCCCGAGATAGGGAGGTCGCCCGATGTCCGGGGCTACCTCAGGGACGCATCGTCGACCTCGACGCCGCCCGCCCGGGGCGGCCGAGGGACGGAGCAGACCATGGACGCACGCATCGACCCGAGCCTGATCGCCGAGATCGAGTACCGCCAGATCAGCGCACGCCGGTTCGTCGAGAACGAGCACCTCGCCGCCGAGGTGCGTCGTGCCCGCCGGCTCAGGCGCCGCAGCCGCTGACCCGCACCGGGGCGTGGATCCGCCGGGACAGGCGATGATGGACGGCATGCTCCATCCCCCACGCCCGGGCGGGATCGTCGGCCGCGCCGTCGAGCTCGCCCAGGTCGTCGCCGCGCTGGGCATCGACGACCCCGCCGCCGCGACTTCGCGCGCCGTCCTGCTCGGGGGCGACGCGGGGATCGGCAAGACGCGGCTGCTGTCCGAGCTCGGCGCTCACGCGCGCGACGCCGGCTGGCGGGTGCTCGCCGGCCACTGCCTCGACCTCGGCGACGACGAGGTGCCGTCGCTGCCGCTCACCGAGATGTTCGGCCGCCTCGACGCCGAGGTCCCCGACCGCACCGAGCAGCTGGTCGCCGCCCACCCGGCGGTGCGCCGCCTGTTGCCACGCCACCGCCAGCGCACGTCCGACGTCCCGGTGCCGCTCGACCGCGCCGAGCTGATCGAGGGCGTGCTCGGCGCCCTCACCGACCTCGCCGCGGACGCGCCGCTGCTCGTCGTGGTCGAGGACGCCCACTGGGCCGACCAGTCCACCCGGGACGTCCTGAGCGTCGCCCTGGCCCGCCAGAGCGACGTGCCGCTGCGGTTCGTCGTCTCCTACCGCAGCGACGACCTGCACCGCCGGCACCCGCTGCGTCCCGTCATCGCCCAGTGGACGCGCGTCACCGGGGTCGAGCGGGTGCAGCTGGACCCGCTGGGCGAGCCCGACGTCCGCCTGCTCGTCCGCGACCTGGGCGCCGCCGCCCTCGGCGAGGCCGACGTCGCCGAGATCGTCGACCGCGCGGACGGCAACGCCTTCTTCGTCGAGGAGCTCGTCGGCGCCGTGGCCGCCGGTGGGCTGCCGCTCGACCTGGCCGACCTGCTGCTCGTGCGGCTCGAGCAGCTCGACGACGGCGCGCGTCGGGTGGTGCGGACGGCGTCCGTCGCCGGGCGCCGGGTCTCGCACGCCCTGCTGGACGCCGTCGCCGACACCCCCGACGCCGACCTCGACGCCGCGCTGCGCTCGGCCGTCGAGCGGCACGTGCTCGTGGCCGACGAGTCTGGCCGCTACGCCTTCCGGCACGCGCTGCTGGCCGAGGCGGTCTACGACGACCTCATGCCCGGCGAGCGCACCCGTCTGCACGGGGCCTACGCGCGGGCGCTCGGGTCGGGGGCGGTCGAGGGATCGGCCGCCGAGCTGGCCCGGCACGCCCGGCTCTCCGGCCAGCGCGACGTCGCGGTGCGCGCGAGCCTGGAGGCCGGCGACGAGGCGATGCGCGTCGGCGGTCCGGGCGAGGCGGGCCGGCACTACGAGCGCGCGCTCGAGCTGCTCGGCGAGGGCGAGGTGCCCGACGGCGTGGACGTGCTGGCCCTGACGCTGCGGGCCGCCCAGGCGGCCGTCGACGGCGGCCACGTCGACCGCGCCGTCGCGATGCTGCGCGACGCGCTCGACCACCTGCCCGCGTCGGCGTCCGTGGCCCGCCGCGCCCGGCTGCTCGCGGCCCTGGCCGACGCGGCGCTCGTCGCCGACACCGGTGTGGACCCGTGGGAGGTCGCGATCGAGGCGCACGGCCTGCTCGACGACCTGGACGACGACGAGGTGACGGCCCGCGTCCTCGCCGTCTACGCCCGGGCCGCACCGCCGGAGACCACCGAGGCGACGATCGTCGAGGCGTCCCGGGCCATCGACCTCGCCGAGCGCAGCGGCCAGTCACGGCTCGCCACCGACCTGCGGGTGACGCTCGCGCGGCTCGAGGAGAGGCTCGGCGACCCCGACGGGGCACGGCACGTGCTGGAGGACGTGGTCAGGCAGGCCCGCCGCGACGGCGACGCGGTGGCCGAGCTGCGCGCCGGCTACCACCTGGCGACGATGCGCATGGAGGGCGGCGACCCCGCCGGCGCCGTCCCCGACTTCGCGGCCGTCGCCGAGCGTGCCCGCGTCCTGCGCCACACCTGGGCGCCGTTCGGCGTGGACGCCTGGGTGCTGCAGGTGGTCTCGTCCTACATGGCGGGCGACTGGGACGGCGCGCTCGCCGTCGCGGACCTGTCGGGCTCCGCTGCGCCACCGGTGCCGGCGGCGATGATCTCGACCGCGGCGATGCTCGTCCGAGCCGGACGCGGCGACGCGACCGCGATCGGCCCGGTGCTCGCGAGCCGCGGCGTGTGGGAGCGGGAGGGGTTCGTCGCGATCCTCGCCGCCGGCGCGGGCGTCGAGCTGATGGGCGACGCCGGGGACGTCGAGGGTGCGCTCGCGTTCCACGACGAGGCGGTCGCGCTGCTGTCGCGCACCTGGGAGCCGCGCTTCTCCGCGCGCGTGCGGTTCGGGGCGGTGCTGCTGGGCGTGCTGGCCCGCCACGTCTCCGCCGCCGGGCCGCAGGTGCGCGCCGCCTGGCTTGAGCGGGCGGCCGACGTCGAGGAGGTGGCGGGCGTCATCGCGACGCGCGAGGGGCCCCGTCAGCAGGGGGTGGAGTCGCAGGCCTGGCTCGCCCGCACGCACGCCGAGCGGCTGCGGCTCCGGCGGGCGGCCGGAGAGGCCGTCGACGCGGACGACCTGGTGGCGGCGTGGGAGCGCACGGTCGCGGCGTTCGAGGCCGCCGGCCACGTCTACGAGTCGGCGCGCTCACGGGCTCGGCTGGCCGCGGCGCTGCGGACGGCCGGACGTCAGGGCGACGCGGACGTCCAGGCGTCCGCCGCCCGCGAGGTGGCGACCCGGCTCCGCGCCCGGCCGCTGCTGGCCGAGCTGTCGCTGCTCCGCGGCCCGGGACGCGCGGCGGCCCCGTCGACGGCCCTGACGCCGCGTGAGCTCGAGGTGCTGGCGCTCGTCGCCGAGGGGCGCACCAACGGCGAGATCGGCACCCGGCTGTTCATCAGCACCAAGACCGTGAGCGTCCACGTGTCGAACGTCCTCGCCAAGCTCGGCGCCTCCGGCCGCACCGAGGCCGCCTCCCTCGCCCGCCGCCGCGGCCTCCTCCCCGACTGACCCCACCCCTCCCTCCCGCCTCTCCGCCCTTCCGCCGAGTGGCGCAAAACCGGGGCGACACGCCGGCGACGAGCCCGACCTTGCGCCACTGGCCGCAGCTTTTGCGCCACTCGGCCGGACGCCGCCCGTGGCCTGGTCGCGCGACTACCGTGCACCCATGCCGCGCACGAGCACCTGGGTCGTCCTCCTCGCCGTCGTCGCCGTCGTGTCCGGGGGGTGGCTCGTGGCCGCGGGGGCGGCCTCCGGTGACTACGCCTGCGCGTCGCTCGCCGACAGCATCAGCCCGGCGGTGCCGTACCTCGTGGGCCGCGGTCAGGTCGCCGGAGCACTGCTGGCCGTGGCCGGGGCGCTCTGCGTCGTCGCGGTGGGCGCCTACCGCGCGGGTCGACGAGGTGCGCGCTCCTGAGGACGACCTCGTCCGAGAAGCGGTCCGCCGCCTATCGCACCAACACGCCGAGTGGCGCAAAACCCGCGGCGAGTGGCGCAAATCCGGGCGCCCGACCGCGTGTCGACCCCGAACTTGCGCCACTCGGCGGAAGGGGTGGGGCGGGGGAGGGAGCTAGGAGGTGAGGGGCTCGACGGTGCGGAGCTGGAGGACGGGCACGCCCGCCTCGTCGGAGGCGTCGAGGTGGACGGTCGCGCGGATGCGCCAGTCGTGGTCGCCGTCGGGGTCGGCCATCACCTGCTCGACCTCCCACACGCGCCCGGCGTCGGGGTCGTCGCGCTCGGGGTCGTCGTCGACGACGAACATCGACGGGCCGCGGGCGTCGGCGTCGGTGCCCAGCACGTCGTACTCCGCGTAGTACTCGGCCATCGCCTCGGCCCAGTGCGTGGCGGTCCAGCCGGCGGCCGAGTCCAGCGCGCCGAGCTCCTCCCAGCGGCGCAGCGCCGCCAGCTCCACCCGACGGAACAGCGCGTTGCGCACGAGCACCCGGAACGCGCGCGCGTTGGACGTGAGCGCGGTGGGCGTCGCGTCGATCGCCGCACGCGCCGCGACGACGGCCTGCCCGCCGCCGGCGGCGAGCTCCTCCCACTCGTCGAGCAGCGAGGAGTCGGTCTGGCGGACGACCTCGCCGAGCCAGGCGGTGATGTCCTCGAGCAGCTCGTCGCGCGCCGCGGCGGGGACGGTGTGCCGCAGCGCCTTGTAGACGTCGGACAGGTAGCGCAGCACGAGCCCCTCGGACCGCGCGAGCTGGTGGTACGACACCAGCTCGGCGAACGTCATCGACCGCTCCCACATCTCGCGGGCGACGGACTTGGGGCGCAGCTCGTGGTCGGCCACCCACGGGTGCCCGGCCTTGTACGCCTCGTACGCCGCCTCGAGGACGTCGCGCAGCGGCTGCGGGTGGGTGACCTCGTCGAGCAGCTCCATCCGCTCCTCGTACTCGATGCCCTCGGACTTCATCTCCGCCACGGCCTCGCCCCGTGCCCGGTGCTGCTGGGCGCGCAGGATGGTCCGCGGGTCCTCGAGCGTCGACTCGATCACCGACACCACGTCGAGGGCGTAGTCCTCGGAGTCGGGGTCCAGGACGTCGAGCGCCGCGACGGCGAACGGCGACAGCGGCTGGTTGAGCGCGAAGTCGGGCGGCAGGTCGACCGTCAGCCGCACCGTGCGTCCGTCGGGACCCGGCTCGGGCACCCGCTCGACGACGCCGCCGGCCACCAGCGCGCGGAAGATCGCGATCGCCTCGCGGATCAGCTGGTTCTGACGACGCCGCGGCTCGTGGTTGTCGCGCAGCAGGTGGCGCATCGACGCGAACGCGTCGCCGTCGCGCTGCACGACGTCGAGCACCATCGCGTGCGACACCTTCATCCGCGACACCAGCGGCTCGGGCTCGCCGGTCGTCAGCCGCTCGTACGTCGACTCGGTCCAGTTGACGAAGCCCTCGGGCGCCTTCTTGCGGGTGATCTTGCGCTGCTTCCTGACGTCGTCACCGGCCTTGGCGAGCGCCTTGGCGTTCTCGACGACGTGGTCGGGCGCCTCGACGACCACCGACCCGACGCTGTCGAACCCGGCCCGGCCCGCGCGTCCGGCGATCTGCTGGAACTCGCGCACCTGCAGGTGACGCTGGCGCGTCCCGTCGTACTTGGTGAGCGCCGAGAACAGCACGGTGCGGATCGGCACGTTGATGCCGACGCCGAGGGTGTCGGTGCCGCAGACCACCTTCAGCAGCCCGGCCTGCGTCAGCGTCTCGACGAGCCGGCGGTAGCGCGGCAGCATGCCCGCGTGGTGCACCCCGATCCCCAGGCGCACCAGCCGCGACAGCGACGTGCCGAACCCGGACGTGAACCGGAACGCGCCGATCGTGTCGCGGATCGCGTCGCGCTCGGCGCGCGTGGCGACGTTCATCGACGCGAGCGCCTGAGCCCGCTCGATCGCCGACGCCTGCGTGAAGTGCACGACGTAGACCGGCGCCTGGTGCGAGCCCAGCAGCTCCTCGAGCGTCTCGTGGACGGGCGTCGTCACGTACTCGAACACGAGCGGGACGGGCCGCTCGACCGACGTGACGGTGGCCGTCTCGCGTCCCGTCCGGCGGGTGAGGTCGTCGGCGAAGAACGTCGTGTCGCCGAGCGTGGCCGACATCAGCACGAACTGCGCGTTCGTCAGCTCGAGCAGCGGCACCTGCCACGCCCAGCCGCGGTCGGGGTCGGAGTAGTAGTGGAACTCGTCCATCACCACCAGGCCGACGTCGGCGTCCGCGCCCTCGCGCAGCGCCTTGTTGGCCAGGATCTCGGCGGTGGCCGCGATGATCGGGGCGTCGGCGTTGACGGCGGCGTCACCGGTCACCATGCCGACGTTCTCGGCGCCGAACAGCTCGACGAGCGCGAAGAACTTCTCCGACACCAGCGCCTTGATCGGGGCGGTGTAGTACGTGCGACGGCCGGCGGCCAGCGCCGCGAGCTGCGCGCCCGCGGCGATCAGGCTCTTGCCCGACCCGGTGGGCGTGGCGACGATGACGTTCGACCCCGCCAGCACCTCCAGGAGCGCCTCCTCCTGGTGCGGGTACAGCGCCAGGCCCTGCGCGTCGGCCCACTCGGTGAACGCCGCCAGCGTCAGGTCCTCGTCGAACGGGCCCTCGGGCAGGTGGTCGACGAGGCGCATGCGCCTGACCCTACGGGCGTGCGTCAGGTGGCGGACGCGCGGCGCATCGCGACGTGTCCGACGACGACCACCACGATGGTGATCGCCGCGGACAGCGCGACCCCGGCGCCCAGCTCCCAGCGCAGCAGCGCCGCGCCGGCGGCCGCGCCGAGCAGGATCAGGCCGACGGCACCGAGGCGCCGCCACTGCCGGGTGCCCGACCGGTTGCCGAGGACCGAGTCGGCCGCCAGGCCGGTGAGCGTCGACGTGACGACGACCGTGGTGACGTCGGCGACGGCGAGGTGCCGTGCCGTGGCCGCCTGCAGGCCCATCGCGGCGCCGAGGACGCCGGTGACCGACAGCGCCAGCGGCTCGGGGAACGACGGGACGACGAGCAGCGTCACCGCGAGCGCCGTCAGCACGACGGCGACGACGGCGAGCAGGCCGCTCGTCCGCCGCGACCACCCGCTGGCGCGGTGCCGCAGCGCGAACCCGCCGAGCGCCGCGCCCAGCACGAACCCGACGAGCGCGAGCACCGGCCCCACGATCGGCAGGTCGTCGGCGCCGACGAGCGCCATGCCGAGGATGACGACGTTGCCCGTCATGTTGCCGGTGAAGACGCGGTCGAGCCCGAGGTAGCCGACCGCGTCGACGACACCGGTCGAGAAGGTGAGCGCCAGCATCAGCGGGACGTGGACGGGCCCGCTGGCGTGCAGGCGCTGCGCGGCGGTGCTCATGGGGCGATCCTGCCAACAGCACCACCGCCCTGAGACGATCGGGGCATGACCGCGTCACCTGTCTTCCACCGCTACGTCGCGCTCGGCGACTCGTTCACCGAGGGCGTCGGCGACCCCGACCCGTCGCGTCCCAACGGGCTGCGCGGGTGGGCCGACCGCGTCGCGGAGGTCCTGTCGACGCGCACCGACGACTTCGGGTACGCCAACCTCGCGATCCGCGGACGCAAGCTCGACGCCATCCTGGACGAGCAGATCGACGCCGCCGTCGCGATGCGCCCGGACCTGGTGACGATCTACGCCGGCGCCAACGACATCCTGCGGCCCAAGGTCGACCTCGACGACCTCGTCAGGCGGTACGGCGAGGCGGTCGGGACGTTGGTGGGGACGGGCGCGCGCGTCGTCGTCTGGACGGCCGTCGACCCCGTCGGCGCCCCCGTGATCGGGACGATGCGCGGACGGTTCGCGATCTACAACGAGCTGGTGCGCGAGATGGTCGACGTCAACGGCGCGACGCTCCTGGACTACTGGCGGCTGCGCGAGTACGCCGACAACCGGCTGTGGGACGACGACCGCATGCACATGTCGTGGCGCGGCCACACCCGCATGGCGATCGCCGTCCTCGACACCCTGGGCGTGCCTCACGAGCTGGTCAGCGAGCCGCTCGCGAAGGCGGCCTTCGTCCCCAAGAACGAGCGACGCGACGCCAACCTCGCCTGGGCCAAGGAGCACGCCCTGCCCTGGGTCGAGCGCCGCATCCGCGGCACGTCGTCCGGCGACGCCGTCACCGCCAAGCGGCCGGAGCTCGCACCCATCTGACCTCGGCGGTGGGTGTGCCCCCAGGATCAGCCCCGAAGTGGGGCCGTACCCACCGCTAGGCGGGGCGAGACCAGGCGCCGGAGAGCGCCGGGGCGAGGACGAGCGCGCGCAGGTCGAGCAGCACGTGCAGGACGATCGCGACCCACAGCCGGCCGGTGGCCAGGTACACCACGACCATGAGCGCGCCGAGCACCGTCGTGCCGACCACCCCGCCGACGCCCTGGTAGGCGTGCAGCAGGCCGAACAGGACGGTCGGGCCGACGAACGCCGCGACCACGCTGCCCGTCACCGCCAGGACGAGGGCGGGCAGCGCGAGACGGAACGCCAGCTCCTCGAACACCCCGGCCGTCACCGACAGCAGGCCGCCCCACGGCAGCTCGACGCGGTTGCGGGGGAGCAGGGGCTCGACGTCGCCGATCGTCGCCGGCCCGGACCCGCGCCGGGCGGCCACCGCGCCGACCACCGACCCCACGACGACCGCCGTCGCGAACGCGGCGACCAAGCCGGGGCTCAGGGCGTCGCGGACCGAGGTCAGGAGGTCGCTCGACGCGGCCCGCTCGAGCGGCGCCTCGACCGGACGCCCCGCCGCCGCGAGGGCGAGCAGCGCCGTGCCGCCGAACAGCAGCGGACCCTGCAGGCACCAGCGCCGGTAGGAGCGGACGCGGTCGTCCGTCGAGGTCAGCGCCCTGAACCGGGCGTACTCGCGCAGGTCGTGACGCACGTACAGCGCGAGCACGGCCGCCACCGCGACGAGGACCACCACCTGGAGCACCACGGTGCCAGGGTGGCAGCCCGCGAGGTCAGGAGGTCAGGGCGTCGCGCACCGGGATGAGCTTGGCCTGGCTCTCGGCGAGCTCGGCCTCGGGGTCGGAGTCGGCGACGATGCCGCAGCCCGCGTAGAGGCGGACGCGCGACCCGTCGTCCTCGACCGCGGCCGAGCGCAGCGCGATGCCCCACTCGCCGTCGCCGTCGGCGTCGATCCAGCCCACCGGTCCGGCGTACCGGCCGCGGTCCATGCCCTCGATCTCGAGGATCAGGTCGATGGCGGTCTTGGTGGGCGTGCCGCCCACGGCCGCGGACGGGTGCAGCGCGCCCGCGAGCTCGAGCGCGGACGTGTCGTCGTCGATGACGCCGGCGACGTCCGAGGCCAGGTGCATGACGTTGGGCAGGTGCAGGACGAATGGCGACTCGGGCACGTTCATCCCGGTGCAGTGGTCGGCCAGCACGTCGGCGACCGAGCGCACCGCGTACTCGTGCTCCTCGAGGTCCTTGCTCGACCGCGCGAGCGACGCGGCCAGCGCGAGGTCGTGCGCGTCGTCGCCGGTGCGGCGGATGGTGCCGGCCAGCACGCGCGACGTGACGAGGCCGCGCTCGCGCCGCACGAGCATCTCCGGGGTCGCGCCGAACAGGCCGTCGACGTGGAAGGTCCAGCACGGGGGATAGGTGGCCGCCAGCCGTCGCAACGGCCAGCGGGTGTCGAGCGGCGCGTCGAGGTGGGCGACGAGGTCGCGGGCGAGCACCACCTTGTCGAGGTCGCCGTCGGTGATGCGGCGGACGGCCTCGGCCACCACCGTCTCCCACTCGGCGCCGTCGCGGGCACCGTCGGTGAACACGACGTTCTCGGGGCGGACGGCCTCGGTGCCGGCGTCGAGCGAGGGAGCCGGACGCTCGGTGGTGCCGACCGTGGTCACCCAGACGAGGTCGCCGCGGCGGCCGACCACCACCTCGGGCACGGCGAGGACGGAGTCGCCGGGGTCGTCGGCGAAGGCGAAGGAGCCGAACGCGACCAGGCCCGACCCGGGGCAGTCGAGGTCGTCGCGGACGTCGGCCGCGGCGGTGACGTCGCGCCACCAGTCCTGCGCGTCGGCGAACCGGCCGGGGCCGCGGGTGCGGATCGAGGCGGCGCGTCCCCAGCCCACGAGGCCGTCGCCGTCGCGCACCCAGGCGAGGGCGTCGCGCTCGGGGAGCAGGTCCAGCAGACCGACGGGGAGGGCTCCGACGAGCGTCGTGCGCACCACCAGACGGGGTGCGTCGGCCTCCGGGCCCGAGGGGCTTGTCACCTGTTCAGGGTACGTCGCGAGGAGCCCGATGCCCGATGGGGCGGGGGACGTCACACGATGGGACGATGAGGGCGTGACGCGAGCCGACCTGACCAAGCAGCCGACCGAGGTCGCCCGCATGTTCGACGACGTCGCCCGTCGTTACGACCTCACCAACGACGTGCTGTCGCTCGGCCAGGACCGCCGCTGGCGCCGCCGGGTCGTCGAGTCCGTCGCGCCCGCCGAGGGTGAGACGATCCTCGACCTCGCCGCCGGCACCGGGACCTCCAGCGTCCCCTTCGCCCGCGCCGGCGCCACCGTCGTGCCGTGCGACTTCTCCATCGGCATGCTGCGCCAGGGCCGTCAGCAGTACGCGCACCTGCCGTTCGTCGCCGGCGACGCGACGCGCCTGCCGTTCGCCGACGACTCCTTCGACGCGGTCACGATCTCGTTCGGGCTGCGCAACGTCGTCGACCCGACGGCGGGCCTGCGCGAGATGCTGCGCGTCACCCGTCCGGGCGGCCGCCTGGTGGTGTGCGAGTTCAGCCGGCCCACCTGGGCGCCCTTCCGCACCGTCTACGTCAACTACCTGATGCGCGCGCTGCCGTCCGTCGCGCGCCGGGTCTCGTCCAACCCCGAGTCGTACGTCTACCTCGCCGAGTCGATCCGCTCCTGGCCCGACCAGGCCTCGCTCGCCGGCCAGGTGCACGACTCCGGCTGGCGCTCGGTCACCTGGACCGACCTCACCGGCGGGATCGTGGCCCTCCACCACGCCACCAAGCCCCTCTGACGCGCCCGGCATCCCGGCTGGCGGCGTTGCTCGCGGCCTCGACGACCAACCCCAGGTCGCCTTCGCCGCGGCGCCTGGCCAGCCGGGCGCCGGACGCGTCAGGCAACCGCGCCCGGCACCTGGCGCGACGGAGGAATCGGCGTATGACCCGCCCACGCGGTCATACGCCGATTCTCAGGTCGGCGCGCGGGCGGGAGGTGCGGCGGCGAGGGCGGGTGGCGCGGGGCGTGGCACCGCGTGCGCCGTGACCCTCAATAACGCAAGCCGGAAATGCGCTAAATCCCCAGGTCAGGGGCGGTGTCGCCGGTCACACCCCCGTGTCGCACCGGGTGTGACCGGGCATACACTGGCCGACGTCGTCACCCCCGGCGTCACCTCAGCACCACCTCGTGAACGTTTTCACGAACGCACACGACGGTGGCAGCGGTGCGGGTCGAGGGCGCCGGCACCGCAGTCGTCTCGAGCACCGTCCGCGACAGGGGAGTGACACCGTGAACGCCTACATCCCGATCCTGGCCCTCGGCGTGGTGGCCGCGGGGTTCGCGGTCTTCTCCGTGGGCATCGCGCCGTTCACCGGCCCCGCGCGCTACAACCGCGCCAAGCTCGACTCCTACGAGTGCGGCATCGAGCCCACGCCGCAGCCCATCGGTGGCGGCAGGGTCTCGGTCAAGTACTTCATCACCGCGATGATGTTCATCGTCTTCGACATCGAGGTGATCATCCTCTACCCGTACGCCGTGGCGTCCGACCAGCTCGGCTGGTTCCCGCTGTGGGCCGCGGTGCTCTTCCTGGTCAACGTCACGATCGCGTACGCCTACGAGTGGCGGCGCGGCGGAATGGAGTGGGACTGACCATGGGACTCGAAGAGAAGCTCCCCAGCGGAGTGCTCCTGTCCACCGTCGAGGGCCTGGCGGGGTACTTCCGCAAGGCCTCGTTCTGGCCGGCCACCTTCGGCCTGGCCTGCTGCGCCATCGAGATGATGACGTTCGGCGCGCCGCGCTACGACTCCTCGCGCTTCGGCATGGAGGTGTTCCGTCCCTCGCCGCGCCAGGCCGACCTGATGATCGTCGCCGGCCGCGTCAGCCAGAAGATGGCGCCCGTCCTGCGCCAGATCTACGACCAGATGGCCGGCCCCAAGTACGTCCTCGCGATGGGCGTCTGCGCCAGCTCGGGCGGCATGTTCAACAACTACGCGATCGTGCAGGGCGTCGACCACGTCGTCCCCGTCGACATGTACCTGCCCGGCTGCCCGCCGCGGCCCGAGATGCTGATCGACGCGATCCTCAAGCTGCACTCGGACATCCAGCACACCAAGCTCGGTGCGCACCGCCTCGCCGAGATCGACGAGCTGGAGACCGCCGCGCTGGGAGCCACCCCGACCATCGAGCAGAAGGGTCTGCTCCGGTGAGCGACGACGTCCAGCGTCCGAACACCCAGGACCCCAGCCACGAGCAGGTCCGCGAGCCGCGCGGCGCCGAGGTCGTGCCCAGCGACGCGAGCACGCTCGAGGTCGTCGACGTCCGCGAGGGCATGTTCGGCGTCCGCGGGACGGGCGACACCTCCGGCTACGGCGGCCTCACGCGGCCCATCACGCTGCCCGGCGCCACGCAGCGTCCCTACGGCGGCTGGTTCGACGACGTCGCCGACCGGCTCGAGTCGGCCCTCGTCCGCGAGGAGCTCACCGGGTCGATCGAGAAGGTCGTCGTCGACCGCGACGAGCTGACGTTCCACGTCCGCGCCGCCGACCTCCTCACCGTCGCGCGCGTCATGCGCGACGACCCCGCGCTGCGCTTCGAGCTGTGCAGCGCGGTCTCCGGCGTCCACTACCCGCACGAGACCGGCCGCGAGCTGCACGTCGTGCACCACCTGCTGTCGATGACGCACAACCGCCGCGTCCGGCTCGAGGTGTCGGTGCCCGACGCCGACCCGCACCTGCCGTCCGTCGTGCCGGTCTACCCGACCGCCGACTGGCACGAGCGCGAGGCCTGGGACATGTTCGGCATCGTCTTCGACGGCCACCCCGCGCTCACCCGCATCCTGATGCCCGACGACTGGCCGGGCCACCCGCAGCGCAAGGACTACCCCCTCGGCGGCATCCCCGTCGAGTACAAGGGCGCGACGGTCCCGCCGCCCGACCAGCGGAGGTCGTACAACTGATGACCCAGACCCAGAACCCGTCGTCCGACCCGTACGCGGGCGCGCAGGAGACCACCAGCGGTCCGGTGTTCACCGTCACCGGGCAGGACTGGGACTCGGTCACGGCCGGCTCGGACGGACGCGACGAGCACATCGTGGTCAACATGGGCCCGCAGCACCCGTCCACGCACGGCGTGCTGCGCCTGATCCTCGAGGTCGACGGCGAGATGGTCACCGAGGCCCGCGCGGGCATCGGCTACCTGCACACCGGCATCGAGAAGAACATGGAGTTCCGCAGCTGGACGCAGGGCGTCACGTTCTGCACCCGCATGGACTACGTGGCGCCGTTCTTCAACGAGGCCGCCTACGTCCTCGCCGTCGAGAAGCTGCTCGGGATCACCGACGAGATCCCCGAGAAGGCCCAGACGCTGCGGGTCCTGATGATGGAGCTCAACCGCATCTCCTCGCACCTGGTGTGCATCGCCACCGGCGGCATGGAGCTCGGCGCGCTCACCGTCATGACGTGCGGCTTCCGCGACCGCGAGATGATCCTCGACCTGTTCGAGCTGATCACCGGCCTGCGGATGAACTCGGCGTACTTCCGTCCCGGCGGCGTCTCGCTCGACCTCCCCAGCGGTGCGCTGGAGAAGATCGCCGAGGTCGTCGCGCTGCTGCGCAAGCGCCTGCCGGAGTACGCCGCGCTCTGCAACGCCAACCCGATCTTCAAGGGCCGCCTGGTCGACGTCGGCTACCTCGACGTGGCCGGCTGCCTGTCGCTCGGCATCACCGGCCCGCCGCTTCGCGCCACCGGCCTGGACTGGGACCTGCGCAAGAAGCAGCCCTACTCCGGCTACGAGACGTACGACTTCGAGGCGATCACCTGGGACCAGCCCGACTCGTACGGACGCTTCCGCGTGCGCCAGGCCGAGATGTGGGAGTCGCTCAAGATCGTGGAGCAGGCCGCCGCACGGCTGGCGAAGATGGAGGGCGAGCCCGTCATGGTCGCCGACAAGAAGATCGCCTGGCCCGCGCAGCTGTCCATCGGCGCCGACGGCATGGGCAACTCGCTCGACCACATCAAGCACATCATGGGCGAGTCCATGGAGGCGCTGATCCACCACTTCAAGCTCGTCACCGAGGGCTTCCGGGTGCCGGCCGGCCAGGCCTACGTCGGGATCGAGTCGCCCCGCGGCGAGATCGGCTGCCACGTGGTCTCCGACGGCGGCACGCGCCCGTACCGTGCGCACTTCCGCGACCCGTCCTTCGTCAACCTGCAGGGCACGTCGGTGATGAGCGAGGGCGGCATGCTGTCCGACGTCATCGTCGCGATCGCGAGCATCGACCCGGTGATGGGAGGGGTGGACCGGTGAGCATCGATCCCGAGGCCCGCACGACGGGCGACCTCGACGCGGGCGTCCGCGGCGAGCTGGCCGAGATCGCCGGCCGCTACCCGCAGTCTCGCTCGGCGCTGCTGCCGATGCTGCACCTGCTGCAGTCGGTGCAGGGCTACGTCACGCCCGAGGGCATCGAGCTGTGCGCGGAGGTCCTCGGCATCACCACCGCCGAGGTGTCCGGCGTCGCGACCTTCTACACGATGTACAAGCGTCGACCGGTCGGCACGCACCACGTGGGCGTCTGCACCAACACGCTGTGCGCGGTGATGGGCGGCGACGCGATCCTCAAGCGCCTCGAGGAGCACCTCGACGTCGGTCACGACGAGACCACCGACGACGGCACGATCACCCTCGAGCACGTCGAGTGCAACGCGGCCTGCGACTACGCGCCGGTGATGATGGTCAACTGGGAGTTCTTCGACAACCAGACGCCCGACTCGGCCGTCGCGGTCGTCGACGCGCTGCGCGAGGGACGCGAGGTGCTGCCCACGCGCGGCGCCCGCATCACCTCCTGGCGCGAGGGCGAGCGCCTGCTCGCGGGCTTCCCCGACGGACGCGCCGACGAGGGCCCCGCCGCCGGGCCGGCCTCGCTGCTCGGCCTGGGCATCGCGCGCGAGAACGACTGGCGCGCCCCCGACAGCGACGCGGTGGGCGACGTCGAGGGCCACGAGCCCGTCACCGACCCCGCCGGCACGCAGGGCGAGAAGGCGGTCCAGGCCGCCGAGCAGGGCACCGACGAGAACGCCGAGGCCGAGGCCGTCGAGGCCGAGGCCGAGGAGAAGACCGGGGCCACCCCGGCGGCCGAGCGCGACGACGCCCAGGAGGACGACCGATGAGCATCCCCACGCTGACCCCGGTCCTGTCGGACACCTGGGACACCGAGCGTTCCTGGACCCTCGAGGGCTACGGCGGCGACTACGCCGGCCTGCGCCGAGCGCTGACGATGCTCCCCGACGACGTCATCACGACCGTCAAGGACTCCGGCCTGCGCGGGCGCGGCGGCGCCGGCTTCCCCACCGGCATGAAGTGGGGCTTCATTCCCCAAGGCGACGGCAAGCCGCA